>NZ_JAKJSN010000111.1:0-3907 GCF_050337005.1 Photobacterium japonica
GTGGTCCTGTGGTCCTGTGGTCCTGTGGTCCTGTGGTCCTGTGGTCCTGTGGTCCTGTGGTCCTGTAAGCAGGATTTCAGATCCCTTTATAGATGCAAGGGCTTTCGCTCCTGCTTTTCCCATAGGGCCTCAGGGCCATAGATCCACTCTGAAAACCGCTTCTGCTTTTCCGCTTTTGATCAATACTTAAACTCATCCGGCATATTGGTCGCTTCTTTTGACAAGGCCGGTTTTCTGCCCTGCCCTTTGCGGTATTGCTTGAGCTGGAAGACATACGCGAGCACCTGTGCCACGGCGCTGAACAGCCCATCGGGAATTTGCTGCTCTATATCCGTGGTGTGGTACAACGCACGGGCCAATGGCGGGGCAGGCACGATATCAATCTTGTGCTCGTTGGCAATTTCTCGAATTTTCAAAGCCAAGAAGTCGGTGCCTTTGGCTATGACCACGGGGGCCGAGTCGATTTCCGGTTTGTAGCGCAAGGCGACCGAGAAGTGCTCGGGGTTGGTAATGATAACGTCAGCCTGTGGCACATCGGCCATCATGCGACGCTGGGCCATTTCCCGCTGCAACATACGGATGCGCCCTTTCACTTCCGGCTTACCTTCGGTTTCTTTGTATTCGTCTTTGATTTCCTGCTTGGTCATTTTCAACTGCTCGTTGTGCTGCCAAATTTGGTATGGCACATCAATCGCCACCACGATCAACAACGAACAACTGATGAGCAAGACAAAACCAAGCAAAAGATCGAGCGCATGGAACAGGTTCTGTGGATACACCTCGATGGTTAACTGGAACAAGTCTTCCAGTCGGCTCTTCATCAACACAAAGGCCATGCCCGCCACCAGCACAACTTTAAGGATGGACTTGATCAGCTCGACCACGCTTTGTTTACCAAACATTCGGCCCAAGCCACTGATCGGGTTAATTTTCGACATCTTCGGCATCGCCGCTTCCATCGAAAAATTTATCCCGCCCAGACCAACCGCACCAATAATGGCGGCCACGAACAAGAACGCCAGCAAGATAAACAGCGGCATCGCCACATGCATCACCGCCGCGCTGATCACGGCAAACAGCCGGTTAAGATCGAAGATCTCCTCCCGACTCAGCGTAAACAACTTGGTCATCATGTCCGCTAAGCTGCGGCTAAGCGGTTCACCAAACCACATTAACCCGACGGCACCGGCAACCAGTACAGCGGCAGACGCTAATTCTCTTGAGCGCGGTATTTGCCCTTTTTCCCGCGCCTGCTGAAGCCTTCGGGCCGTGGCGTCTTCGGTACGTTCTTGACCGTCAGCGTCTGACATGGATGCATCTCACGTGAAAGTTGATGGAAAAAAGCGAGAACCTGGATCCTAGATCCTAGATCCTAGTTTCTAGTTTCTAGGGACGAGTTATGCTTCGCGTCGAGGGGCGAGGAAGAGCAGTTCCAGTTTACGAGTGCCGAGGGACGAGTCTCGAGGAAGATCAAAAGCAGAGAAGAACAGATACGAGAACCTAGATCCTCGTTCCCGTTCTTACTCGGAGCGCAGCGTGACTCGTCCCTCGATACTAGCCCTTTTAGACTCGTCCCGCGTCACTGCTCCGCTTTTCCCGTAGGGCCTTAGGACCAAGGGCCGCTCTTAAACCCGCTTTTGCTTTTGCTTCCGCTCTTACTCGGATCTCGCCCCTTTAAACTCGTCCCTGCTCTTCTTTTCCCATAGGGCCTTAGGACCAAGGACCGCTTTTAAACCCGTTTTTGCTTCTGATCTTTCTAGGAACTAGGTTCTAGGATCTCGCCCCTTCAGACTCGCCCCTCCCCCTAACACTCCACCCGCACGAGCGAGCAGATCTGGCTAAATCCGAGTCCCCAGTTGTGTTCATACTGCGGCATAATCCCCGCCACAAGAAACCAGCTGATCACAAAGCCCAGCAGCAGTGCCACGGAAAAACCCAACGCAAAAATGTTCAACTGCGGCGCGGCACGGGTCATAACACCGAACGCCAAGTTAATCGTCAACAGGGCGATGATCCCCGCCAGCGACATATTCAGCCCCAGCTTGAACATTAAACCGAACCACGTCGCCAAGTTGTAATAATCACTCGGCCGTAACATCAACTCGCCCACGGGCAAGGTCTGGAAACTCACAATCACCAATTGCAGTAATGCCAGATGCCCGTCGGTGGCCAAAAACAACATGATCGATAACATCATGTAGAACTGGCCGAGTACCGGGGTGTTTTGGCCGTTGGCCGGATCCACCATCGAAGCAAAACCGATGCTCGATTGCATCCCCAATATCTGCCCGACCAAGACAAACACTTGGGTGACAAACTGCGTGACCAACCCCATCGCCACACCGATAATCACTTGCTGAGCCGTGGTCAATAACCCGGCAAACGACAGCAAAGCAATCTGATCGGTGACTTTGGGTAACATTGGCATCGCCGTAAAGGTAATTGCCAAGGCTAAATAGAGTCGAATTTTGGCCGACACAAAGCGCGCGCCGAACACGGTCATCACCATCATCATGGATGAGATGCGTGTCAACGGCCACATGTAGTTCGCGACCCAATCAAGCAAAACCGCAGAGGTGAAATTCATTGCGTTCTCAGTACAGCAAGCTCGGGATCTGCTCAATAATGCGGTGGAAATAGTCCATCAACATCTGCGTCATCATGTGGCCAAAGAACATCAATGCCAGCAAGGTGACAATCAAACGCGGCAAAAAACTCAGGGTCTGTTCGTTGATGGAGGTCGCGGCCTGAAACACCGCCACCACCAAACCGATCAACAAACCGGGGATGACAATCACGCAGACCATCAACAGCACCATGTACAGCGCTTCTTGAAAGATTTCGACAAACGCTTCTGGGGTCATGTACCAAAGCTCCCTGCCAAGGTCGACAATATCAAGTTCCAGCCATCCACCAACACAAACAGCATCAGCTTAAACGGCAATGACACAATCATTGGCGACAACATCATCATACCCATCGCCATCAACACTGACGCGACCACCAAGTCGATGATCAAAAACGGCAAGAACAACATGAAGCCAATTTGGAAGGCGGTTTTCAACTCGGAGGTGACGAACGCGGGGATCAGCACCGTCATGGGGACGGTTTGCGGATCCGTTGCGGTCGAACCGGAGATTTGCACAAAGGTTTCGAGATCTTTGACCCGTGTTTGCTTGAGCATGAACTGGCGCAGCGGCTCTTGTGCCGCCTCAAACGCTTGGGTCGCCGTAATTTGTGCATTGATGTACGGCTGCACCGCATCGGTGTTGATTTTGTCTATCACCGGTGACATAACGAAGAAGGTCAGAAACATCGCGATACCGATAATCACCTGATTTGACGGCGTTTGCTGTAAACCCATGGCTTGGCGCAAAATCGACATCACCACCACAATACGGGTAAAAGAGGTCATTAATATAATGATGGCCGGCAAGAAGCCGAGTGCCGTCATCAACGCCAAGATCTGCAGGGTGACCGAGTAGTCTTCACTGCCGTCCGGATTCATGGTGACCGAAAACGCAGGGATGCCGCCCCCACCACCTTTGGTTAAGGTCATTTGGGTCGATCCCGCTTCCTGCTGCATCTGGCTCAACGTGACGCTTTGTGCCGCGCCGACCGACGCGGTATCGGCTAAGACAGGGAACACCAGCAACAACGAGAAAACCGCCAGAACGGCGGCAATCAGATTACTTCTTTTCATTTTTATTCAACATCTTGCTCAGCTGTTGGGCAAAATCGCCGCCAGGCAGCTCAGCCTCGGTGGGTAACGGCGTATCCAGCTTCCCCAATAAAGAGATCTGTTGTTGCGTGACCCCCACCAGCATCTGCTCATCACCCACTTGTAACAGCACAATACGCTCGCGCTGCCCTACCGGTAACTGGCGAAGAATACGCAGGGGAGAAG
>NZ_JAKJSN010000112.1:0-3883 GCF_050337005.1 Photobacterium japonica
GGTGCCGCCGACTTGTTCTTTCAACGCTTCCGTATTGACAGAAACCGTACCCAGTAGCAGATCACTGTGACCGCCAACGTATTTGGTCAGTGCTTGCATGTTGATGTCGACGCCGTGGGCGAAGGCATCAAACAGTACGCCGGCTGCGTAAGTGTTATCGATGGCGACCAATGCGCCTTTTTCATGTGCTGCCGCACAGATTGCCGGTACATCTTGAATTTCCATGGTCACAGAGCCTGGGCTTTCTACCCAGATCAACGCGGTGTTGTCACGGATAAGGTCAGCAATGCCTGCGCCGATCAGTGGGTCGTACGGCTCAACGTCAATGCCCAGACCTTTTAATAGGCCTTGTGCCATTTCTTTGTTTGGACCGTACGCGTTATGCGGTACTAATGCGTGGCTGCCTGCTTTACATAATGCGAAATACACCAAGGCAATTGCGGCTTGGCCGCCCGGCACCACAAAACTGTGAAGTGCACCTTCTAATTGTGCAATACGTCCCGATAATTCCAGTGTGGTTGGTGTACCGTACAGGCCGTAGCTGTAACCGCCTTTTGCTTGGTCCCAAGCATCAACCACATCCGCTTGCTTATTAAACAAGACGGTTGACCCGCGGTAGGTAGGGGTCGCTAAAGATTCAAAGCCTGGTGCTGCCAGTGTTTGTGGTTGTACGAGTCTGCTCTGCCAATGCATATCTGTGTTCCGAATAAGTAGTAAACTGAATATGCTGGCAATTTTATTTCGTTAGCCTTGATAATTGCGCTCGAATTGATGGGCGCTTTTGAGAAAATTTTTCACATGAACCAGTTAGTTGATAGTTTTGATCGCGCCATCCTTTCTCTGTTACAAAAAGACAACACCACCCCGCTGCGCGTTGTTGCTGAGCAAGTGCACTTGTCGACAGCATCGGTACAGCGCCGGATTAAGCGGTTAGAAGAAAATGGGGTGATTCAGGCCAATACCGCCGTGATTGCGCCGGAAAAAGTGGGGCAAATCATTACCATCTTGGTAGAAGTACACGCGGTACGTACGCAAGCCTCTGATATGGAAGACCTTAAGCGCTCGTTCTCTGGGCCGGAAATTCAGCAGTGCTATTACGTGACGGGAGAGGCGGATTTTATTCTGGTCTTAACTGTCGCCAATATGGCGGAATATGAAGCGATCAGTGGGCGTTTGTTTTACAACAACCCGAACGTGAAATGGTTCCGCACCATCGTGGTGATGGATCGCGTCAAAGCCACACTGGATACCCCGATCCCACAGCTTGCCCTAGAAAATTAAGCGCACTCGGCATATGCACAAAAAGCCCGTTTGACGGGCGTTAGTGACCTTCCTCTCGATTCTTCGGTGAGAAAATTTCTCACCGAAAGACGTCATTTTCCCCGCTTATCGTAAGAAACTCTGATTTCTTTGAGGTTGCCGCAAACCTCTATCACACTACTCCTGGCGATCATCGACGCTGATGGTTTTACGCATTGCTGGATGTGTAAAAGGACGAAAAAAAGAGGGGCGCTTACTGCTTCACGATGAGAAAAAATGCGCCAGAACGGTGTGTTGGGAAGGCAGACCATCAGGGGGAACGACAGATAAAAAAACGCCGCTCACCCAAAGGGAGAGCGGCGTTGCTTGCGGCAGGTGCCAAATAAGCAAGGGAATGTCTTATCGTTTAGGCACACTCAGGCTTAGGCTGACGGGAAGTGCCCGTCAGTGAGCCTCAAAGCGGTATTACGCATTAACCGGGGTGGCATCCACAGCGGGTTGCTTGTCTTTGGTTTCGTAGGCATTAAAGACATACAGCGCCACGACGATGGTGGAAACAATCGCCGTCTTGAAGAAAGACAAGTCTTCGCCCAGAGCGACAACCGCGACCACATAACCCACCAATGGCATCAGGTTCAGTGACAATGACGACTTTTCTACGCCAATTTTCTTAAACGAATACAGCTGAATCACGTAGCTTAGACCTGAGATACCGGTACCCAAGAAAATCAGTAGGGCCAGCAACAGCGGGTCAGACAGGATGATGGTGATTTGAGACAGGTCTAGACCCATCGCGATCACCATGATCAGGCCAAAAATCGCCACCGAAATGTATTGCATCAGCATCGATACCACTGAACCGTATTTGTCTGCCAGACTCGCACGCAGGTGAGCGGTACACGCAATAGACAATACTGAGCAAGTCACAAACAAGAAGCCCAACCACGGTGTGCCCCCTTCGACGTCATTCGTGGGTCCGACACTCATCACGTAAATACACAGTGCAGAGGCAAGGAACGCGCCCCATTGGATTTTGTTCATGCGGAAGTTCATGAACATCATGCCAAAGAAGACGGTCACGAACGGGTTCATGCCCTGTACCACGCCGTTTTCAGTCGCGCCGATATGACCAAGAGAAAGGAAGTTAAACAGCGAAAACAGCCCTTGGCCGACAATGCCACACATGGCGATTTTGAAAATATCGGATTTGTCGATTTTCAGTGACGTGCCCAGCTCTTTATTCACTTTGGTGTTTTTGTAGGTCAGCATAAAGATGACAGACAGGCCGATCACGGCGGTTACATAGCGGAAAAATACCAAGGTCATAGGGTCAACCGCCATGGAAAGTGGCTTAGATACCACGCCCGTTACGCCCCAAATCACCGCAACCGAGATGGCAGCAATCCAACCTAAAACAACATCTTTGTTCGCATTGTTCATGAAAGCAGTCCTTTATAAATAATTACCCCCACCTGAGGTGGGGGTAAACATTGAATTAGTTGATAATGATCAGTTCAGGTTCAGCACGCTCAGACAGCCATTCCGCACCGTCTTCGGTGATCACAATGTTCTCTTCGTGCAGCATGGTTTTGCCTTGTGCGTACACCATGCCCGGCTCAAGCGTCATGACCATGCCTGGCTTCAATACGGTGTTGTCGGTGGCCGTATTGGATGGACGCTCAGTCAGCTCCATGCCCAAGCCGTGGCCGACACGGCCAATGTCATTGCCCAGTGCGCCGTTAGCTTCCAGTACTTTCCACATCGCGTTATAGATGTCGGTGGTGGTGGCACCCGGACGGGCTGCTTCAAAACCTTTGGTGGTCGCTTCGTAGGTCGCGCGGTACGCGGCTTTGGTTTGCTCGCTTGCGGTGCCAAAGGCCCAGTTGCGGTCAAAATCAGAGAAGTACCCATCCCATACCGCGCCGGTATCAATCAGCAGCACGTCACCGTGTTCAATCACACGATCCGTTGGTCCCATCAAGATGTCGTCGTACGCGTCTGGGCCAGAACCCGCGATGATGAACGGACACGCATCTGCACCGGCTTGGAGCATGTCCATGCCGAATTGCTTACAAATTTCACGCTCTGTCATGCCGACACGGGCATACTCAGGAATGCGCTTGAAACCGATATTAGTGATGCGGCAGACTTCGCGGGTTTTCGCGATTTCCGCTTGGGATTTGATTTGACGCAGACCGTGCATCGCAAGGGCAACATCAACGAATTCTTTGTTCACCATGGTGGTGAGTTTCAGGTAGTTGTTGATAGGCATACGCAGGTGCGATTCGATGCCCAGCGTGGCGCCCACACGGCCGTGACGGCTTGGCAGGGTATTCAGTACGTTAGCGACAAGGCTGATGCCGTCATCTTCTGGGCGAGGGGCAGGCCATGTGATGATGTCATCCAGCCAGGTGTTCCCCATGCCTTTGGCGCCGATTTCAGGTACGACCGCAATCGGTTTGCCTTCAGCTGGCACAATCACGAACCAAGGGCGTGTTGGGCTGTGCCAAAACTGCGAGAGGAAGCCGGTGAAGTAACGTACGTTTGGTTCCGTGGTGAAAATCATCGCATCGAGTTTCATCTCATGCATCACTCTCTGTGCACGCTCGGTACGGTGTTCAAA
>NZ_JAKJSN010000113.1:0-3582 GCF_050337005.1 Photobacterium japonica
CTCGGGAGATTTGATTTTTACGAAGCGCGTTGAAGGACGGGCAACGGCGATACAAATAGCTACTGCATCGTTAAGATCGTTTTTGGCGCCCGTTCTGAAAGGCGCCACATACTTGGCCGCCATGATTTTTGGTGTATGACCAAGCTTTGTTAATTCACGCGCCCAATAATGGGCACTGCCACAGGCTTCCATCCCAATGATAGCGGGCGGAATGTTTGCGAAAATTTCAAGAACTTTAGACCTTGATATTGTTTTGTGGATCAATACCTTGCCTGTCGCATCTTCGCCATGGATACTGAACGAATGTTTGGCAAGATCAATGCCATAGATGGATTTTGACATGGTGGCCTCCGAACGTTTTTACCTTGACTCATCAAGTGTGGCAGAGTCTGGATGAGGGGGAGTCCATGTCATTCGTTATACATTTTAAGAGGCATCGATGTTCGTATTTTCTAAAAAAGGAAATGAGATAGAGTTTGCAGATGTAGAATTTTCTTATGTCGCTGAGGTGTTAAAGCCCATCGACACTTCACTTTCTGAACTCAACCATGAGATTTCCAAAGCCGATGTATGGGACGTTAGTTGTTTGTGCGATAAAGGCGAGTACTTGATAGGACTAGGTTTTTGTATCATGCAACGATATATGTTCGACGTACTGAGGGATGTTGCTCTTAAACCCGTTGAAGCTCGAAAGTTGGGACCTTGCAGTTCTTTTGGTGAACCAGTTGCGGAGTTAATTCATACTGCAGCGAACTACTGGAAACATGAACCGGAGTGGCATATTTGGTTAGAAAAGCTGAGTAAACAATCGCAAGAAACTGTTGATAAGGTTTTACATCATAGGGACTCCGCCCAGTATCCGCTMTCTGATTTGCTAGCAGATTTGAATGGTAGCCAAGATTTAACCCTCATTGGTTGTTTACCATATCTAATTGATTGGCGAAAAGCCCTGTTTGAGTACACCAAAAAAAATGTATAACAAATAAAGATTAAGGTGTTGCGCAGCCAACACTAAATCCCGGGTGTTGAACAAGCCCGACGCCTCTTTATAAAGTAAATTGTGCGATCTGGTTTGAAGGGGGCATCGCTCTGCCTCTTTTCTCAAGACGAGCGATGCCAAGATAATACTTTGAATGCCGTATTATCAATGAGTTAGCTGTTTTCACTGTCTCTTGGCTGTCATCTCTCCTCTGCGCTACTTACCATTGCACCATTATCCTTATTCTGTTCGCCTTTCGGCTATCTCGGTCGGCTGACGCCCACACAGGCCATCTCATGTTGACAGCAGGGACAGACACGAACGGCTTTGGCTTTGGTTATCGGCACCGTCGGTGGCGTGGAATAAAACAGACCCAGCAACAGCAGTTGAATACGTACACGCAGCGCTTTGGCCTGACCGCGTAAAAAGCCGTAGTCACGCACCCGTTGTAAGCCTTTGGGTAATACATGCTGCAAGATAAGCAGCAAGAACGTCAGTATGGGTAAAGTGCGCGTTTTCCATGTTTTGCTGTGACTATCTTGGTAGCGGAAGGTGACACTGTTTTCACTGACCGCGATGATGTCTTTATCCGGCAACACCCCACGATAGAGATAGCGAGATAAATACTCGAGCGCAGGCTCACCGTACCCCACACAGCGACAGTCGACCACCCATTGGTTGGGTAGGTTAGCCGGCAGCCACAGTTGCGGGTGTTGCTGTATTGCCTCAAGCAGCCGTGCTCGCCAGACTTTGGCGAGCGCGAAGGCGTTGAACAAGTACTGTTTATTACTCTTGTGCCATACTTGCTTGGATGAGTCATACCTTCCGCCTGCGATAATGATGTGTAAATGCGGATGTAGGTTTCGTTGCCTACTGTGGGTATGCAGCACAGCAGTAAACCCCAACTCTCCGTGTTGTTGTCTTTTAGCGAAGCTTTTGAGCACACCGGATGCCACCGTGAACATCGTTTGATACAGCGCTTTGGGTTGTTTTTGAGCGAGCACGCGTAACTGATACGGCAAGGTGAAGGTTGTCATGAAGTAGTGCACCGGTAGCAGCTTTTGCTTTTGGCGCAGCAACCAGTCAGAGGTGGTACGGTGTTGGCATTGGGGGCAATGTCGATGCCCGCAAGAGAGCGGCAAGCGGTCATCGTGATGGCAGTGAGAGCACAACCATTGCGAGCGCCCTTGCCGCTCCGTTTTACAGCGCAGCATAGCCGACATGGCTCGGCGGATGTCGGGATTGATTTGAGTACCGTAGTGGTGTTCAAGCTCATCACGATGAGCCCGCAGTAATTCAATAAATAGACTCATCGTTCCTCCCACATTAATACCAATGCATTAGCCAATTGATTCATGGCCAAGGCGGCATCACGTTGCTTGATGGTTGTCATGCGGGTATAGCGCGCGGTGGTGTTCAGGCTGGCGTGCCCGAGCAGGGTTTGTAGTGAACGTAAGTCCAGCCCTTGCTCAAGCAGATGCGTTGCAAAACAATGCCGGAGGGAATGGGGAGAAAGTGGCTTGTTAATGCCACAGTCTTTTAGCACCTGTTTCATTGATTTTTGCACACCGCCTCGGTCCATCGGGGTGTCGGTATGCTTGCCTTTGCCGGGGAAGAGTAGCCGGGGATGGCGATGGGTTTTCCAATACGCGCGCAGGGCATTGAGTGTGCGTTGCGGCAGTGGCACCATGCGGTCTTTCCCGCCTTTGCCATCCCGAATGTGCACTTGCATGGTATGACTGTCGATATCATGGATGGTGAGGTTGAGTCCTTCACTGAGCCTCAGCCCCAGTGTGTACAGCGTCAGGAAAAACACTTGATAGCGCGGTTGCTGGGTCATGCTGATGAGTAAGCCGACTTGCTGTGAGGTAATGATATCGGGCAGTTTTTGTTGCTGTGGGGGTTTAATGATATCGAGCCATTGCCACGATTTATTTAAGGTATAGCGATAGAAAAACTGCAAACCATTGCGGTCTAATTTGACGGTGCTCCATGAGTGAGAGTCTATTAGGCTGGCGAAGTAGTGCTTTAAATCTTCAGTTGTCAGGGTGTCGGGGCAGCGGTCATAAAACTTCGTTATTCGACGCACCGCCCGTGAATAGGCATCAATGGTTGCAGGGCGTTTACCTTGCAGGGTTAAGTTAGTAAGGTGTTGTTCATAAAGCAGGTTGTAGCGTTTACGTTCGATGGGATCCATGGTGTACTCCGGTAAGCACCATCACAGTGATGGTGTTACAGAGAGTATGGAAGGCGTGCGCTTTACTCTGCCGCGGAGCGGCTTCGTTCAACAAAGCGTTCAAGACGGATTCTCAACGCATGGCGTTTTCGGCTTTCTTCATTTTAAGTGTTTATGTCACAATAGTTTAGGTAGGGTGGTTAGCGTTGCTCACCACTTAACGCGGCTACATGGACTCCCCCGGTTGTCAACAACAGCGTCAGGTAATATAAGGTTTGGGACTGCCGCTCTACATTCGGTCTGTTTATTGGCTTATTTGCCATGACCCTGATGACACTACGCGGTTGCGGTTCCTCATTCGTTAGAAGGCATCTTTTGTGCCCGCCGCATTATCAGGTTTTCCCGCAAATGGTCTTAACCATATATC
>NZ_JAKJSN010000114.1:0-3499 GCF_050337005.1 Photobacterium japonica
TCACTGCCGTCGCAGTAATGGGGCCGATACCTGCCACTTTCATTATCTTTTTGGCATTATGGCTGCGAGATACCAGCATATCAAAGCAATGTTCCTGATCGTCAATGCGCTGGTTGAGTACTAAAAGGTGGTCGTAACAATCAGCGATGATTGCTCTGGCTAAATCGGGCAGTAGGTTTTCGGCATCTYCCAGCGCATCGGGAATGGCGYGTTGGAGAGCATGACGACCGACAGGAGCGATGATACCGAATTCTGCCATCATCGCGCGGATCTGGTTAAGTAACGCCGTGCGTTCATGTACCCAATTTTCGCGGGCGCGATGAAGCATCAAAATCGCTTGCTGCTCGGGAGATTTGATTTTTACGAAGCGTGTTGAAGGACGGGCAACGGCGATACAAATAGCGACTGCATCGTTAAGATCGTTTTTGGCGCCCGTTCTGAAAGGCGCCACATACTTGGCCGCCATGATTTTTGGTGTATGACCAAGCTTTGTTAATTCACGCGCCCAATAATGGGCACTGCCACAGGCTTCCATCCCAATGATAGCGGGCGGAATGTTTGCAAACATTTCAAGAACTTTAGACCTTGATATTGTTTTGTGGATCAATACCTTGCCTGTCGCATCTTCGCCATGGATACTGAAGCTATGTTTGGCTAAATCGATGCCATAGAGTGATTTTGACATGGTGACCTCCGAACATATATCGTGTTTGACTCTTCAAGTGTGGCAGAGTCTGGATGAGGGGGAGTCCATGCCATTCGTTAGATTTAATGAAGGAAGTTTTATATGGCGGTAAAATTTGGATGGACTTGTCCTTACTGTAATCGTGATGCGACTATTACGGAATCAAACTACAGTGAGTCGCATCATATCTTTGACGAAAATAACAAAGTAGGTGAGCTGGGTATCATAACTAAAGTTATCACTTGTCCCAATGAAGAGTGTAGAGATTTCACCATCGTAGGAAGTTTGCATAAAACATACTACAACCACTATCGTTACTTAGAGGATGAAGCTTTAATCTCATGGAGCTTAAAGCCTCAATCGAATGCTAAGCAATTTCCATCATATATCCCAGAAGCGATTATTGGCGACTATGATGAAGCATGTTTGATTAGAGAGCTTAGTCCTAAAGCCTCTGCTACGTTGTCTCGTCGTTGCCTACAAGGAATCATTCGCGATTTTTGGGGAGTGAAAAAGGGTCGGCTAGTCGACGAAATAAATGCAATCAAAGACAAAGTAGACCCTATTACTTGGCAAGCTATTGATGCAGTGAGAAATATTGGAAACATTGGGGCGCATATGGAGAAGGATATAAACCTTATCATAGATGTTGAGCCCCAAGAGGCTCAATTATTAACTGGTTTGATAGAAATCTTAATTAAAGATTGGTATGTAACTCGACAGGAAAGGCAAATTCACCTCGAAAGTATCATTGGTGTTGCTGGGCAGAAGGCTGAGGCCAAAAAGAAAAATCAGGCAGTGTCTAACTAAAAATCTAACAAACAATTCAAGCTGATTCGCAACGCTCGGCGCTTTCGGTTTCAATTAGTTTGGTGATTACGGTGAAGTGCTTGGGCAATGTGGCAGCGTTGCTCACAACTTAATTGGGCGTTAGGTTTATACTCTCAACCTATTAATATTGAATCAATTTATGGATCATATTTGAATGATGGAAAAGCAATTCAGCAACTTCGTTGCATTATCTCAAGAAGCTTATCCAATTTACATAAACTCTTTCGAGAGACGTCAGTTAAAGCATGTCAATTTTCCAAAATTAGATAAATATATAAATCAAAATTGTTTATCAGGTTTAACACTTGAAGACGAAAGTGAAGAATATTTGTCAATTGAAGCTAAGTTGGATGGAATTAATGGTAGCTTATTTTCTAGGTTACCTACCAAGAGGTTGCTTGAGTGTGTTCTATCCACTACGTTTGAAAAATGTTGCTTTAGAATGTCACCATCTATGGAGGGCTATGTTAATGAAGCCAAACACAGTTATAAAGTCATTAACCAACTGTCTAAGAGTGGTGATTTAGATGTATCTATATTCTCGGGGTTATCTGGTTTAGTTCTAAGAGAGTTTGATGAGATTGATTTGGGTGATTTAGTTGTCAGAAAAGTTAATATACATCAGAATCATATTGATACGATTAAGTACACGCTTGAGATGGACGGTGTTCGAACGAACATTATGGGTGTGGTGATTGAGTCAAAGTATGCAGCAAAAGTTCATAGAAACCCTGACATAGATAAAACAGTTTCGTTTGAAAAAGAGTTCCCGGAAGCACTAAGATTGGATAACCAGAATAGGGTTAATAACTTTGCGTTAGCTCTTATGATAACAAAAAATATACAAAAACCTATCGAGGTGTATTTCTCAGAATCTACATTCTTATTTAAAGAACGATGCTGTTTTAACATCGGAAATGATGTTTTTAACGGACCTAAAATAGTTTTAAAACAAGATGAAGTAGAGGAATTAAAGTATTGGTACAATGCATTAAGTGTTAGCAAGTCAAAGCATATTGTAAAACCAATTCAAGACCTGCAATCATCTATTTTAAAGAGAAATGATGATAAATATGCTTTATTAGATGCTTTAATATCGTGGGAATCGATGTTTACCACAAAAGATAGAGGTATTAAGGAAACTTTAAAAGACTCCATATCCAAATTTCTAGAATGAGATACTCCCGAGTTTCGTGAAAGAATAGGGAGGTTATATAAACTAAGAAGTGACATTGTTCATGGTCGTGAGCCTCGCCTAGGAGAGGGTGAAACACTCGGTGGAGTGAGAAAAGAAGTAACTGAAATAGCGCTCAGCTGTCTAAAAAGGCTAGTTTTGGATTTGGAACTGAGAGATATATCAGCAGTGTCCAGAGCAAAACAGCTGAAAAGTGGGTAATAAACCTAACAAATAAGGATTAAGGTGTTGCGCAGCCAACACTAAATCCCGGGTGCTGAACAAGCCCGGCGCCTCTTTATAAAGTAAATTGTGCGATCTGGTTTGAAGGGGGCATCGCTCTGCCTCTTTTCTCAAGACGAGCGATGCCAAGATAATACTTTGAATGCCGTATTATCAGTGAGTTAGCTGTTTTCATTGTCTCTTGGCTGTCATCTCTCCTCTGCGCTACTTACCATTGCACCATTATCCTTATTCTGTTCGCCTTTCGGCTATCTCGGTCGGCTGACGCCCACACAGGCCATCTCATGTTGACAGCAGGGACAGACACGAACGGCTTTGGTCTTGGTTATCGGTACCGTCGGTGGCGTGTAATAAAACAGACCGAGCAACAGCAGTTGAATACGTACAGGCATTAACCTCAATGAGAGCAGGATATTTGCAAACGTTGCAAGAACCTAGATCGCCCTCTGAGTTTTACGTTGTAAAGACTGTTTTTTGGGTCAAGACGTAGCCTGTCGCATCTTCGCCATGGATACTGAAGCTGAATCTTTGTGGAATGGCGCTAAATCGATGCCATAGAGTGAAAG
>NZ_JAKJSN010000115.1:0-3063 GCF_050337005.1 Photobacterium japonica
ACTTTTGCCTCGATAGCTCAGTCGGTAGAGCAGAGGATTGAAAATCCTCGTGTCGGTGGTTCGATTCCGCCTCGAGGCACCATATTTAATCTCACACGGTTAACGTGCGAGAAGAAAGTAACAATTCCCCTTTAGTTCAGTTGGTAGAACGGCGGACTGTTAATCCGTATGTCGCAAGTTCAAGTCTTGCAAGGGGAGCCACATTAGTTTTAAACCTTCGGGTTTGAAATAATAAGAATAAAAATGCCGACTTAGCTCAGTAGGTAGAGCAACTGACTTGTAATCAGTAGGTCACCAGTTCGACTCCGGTAGTCGGCACCATTTTTGAAACCTCATCTTTGATGAGGTTTTTTTTTGCCTGTCATTCGCACTGTGAACCTGCTCCCATATTGAGTTAAACACGGTGATTGATTTACACTAAAAAACAACGTGTTATAAACAACATAATGCAACCAAGGGGGACGTCGATGATCGCGTACCAGCACCGCCCTCCCTTGACGGTAACACACACGCAGAGTTCACTCTGTATGAATGGATTTCCACCTCACTCGACGCAAATAGGTTGCGCTGACACTCATGGCCATCAAACTCTCAATTGAGCGCTTAACCGAAGGTTTATACATCAAACTCCCCCTGCAATGGACGGATCACCCCTTTCTGCTCAATCACTTTAAAATCAAAGATCAGCAACAAATTCGCCTGATAAAAAATCTGGGGGTGAAATACGTTTATCTGATCCCTGAGAAAAGTGAATCCCAACCGCTGCCGCCTGAAACGCCACAAGATGACATTTCCGAACAAGAGAGCCGCTTTCTCGAAGCACAAGCGGAAAAGTTATGGCAGGAAAAACAAGGCCGTATCACTCGCCTGAAAAACTACAAACGCAAGCTGCAGCAGTGTGAAAAGAATTTCAGCCGCTCCATGGCCCAATTGCGCTCTGTGATGGGGAAAGTCAAAAGCCGCCCTGTCACCGCCGTGAAAGAAGCCGAAATGCTGGTCGAAGAGATGGTGGATGCGTTGCTGGAGTCTGACAACGTGGCCTTGCACCTGATGAATGACAACAAAGAGAATGAAGACATTTACTGTCATTCGCTCAATGTCACCATCATGTCGATGATGCTGGCGCGTTCCTGCGGCCTGTCGCAGGCCGACATTAAAGCCATTGCGTTAGGGGCGATGTTCCATGACATGGGCAAATTGAAAGTGCCTACCGCCATTTTGCGTAAAACCACCCCACTGACCGAGCCTGAGCTTAATTACCTTAAACTGCACACCAAATACAGTGTGGATTTGGCGAACCTGACGACAGACTTTCCCGACAGCGCCAAACCGATTTTAGCGCAGCACCACGAAATGCTTGATGGCAGTGGCTACCCTAAACAGCTAAAAGGGGATGAGATCGATCTCAAGGCGCAATTGGTCGCAGTCGTGAACAGCTATGACAACCTGTGTCACCCGCAAGATCCCGCCAAAGCACGCATTCCCTACAGTGCCCTGTCGCACCTGTTTAAGAACCGCCGAGAGCAGTACAACAACGACTATCTTGCGTTATTAATCCGTCTGTTGGGCGTTTACCCACCGGGCAGCGTGGTGCAGTTATCTAACCAACAATTGGGGCTGGTCATTTCCGTCAATGCAGACAACCTGTTGCATCCCAATGTGTTACTGTACGATCCGAGTGTGCCGTCCAACGAAGCGCCGATCATCGAACTGGGTGAAAGCAACTTACGTATCGAGCAAGCCATTGCGCCGAGTAAATTACCCGAGAAGGTTTACGCCTATCTGAACCCTCGTGTTCGCATTGCCTACTATTTCGAGTCGGATGACTGATCCCCGTCCTCGTCTCTCTCGATAGACATAAAAAAAGCACGCCTCGTCAGGCGTGCTTTTTTATGTGCTTACTGTGTCGCACTTACCAGCTGAACATGTCTTTAATCCACTTGGCTGGCTTGTTGCTGTCACAGAAGGCTTCCACGTCCCCGTCTTTATCCCACAGCGGCAACGCGTACTTACCGGTGCAATCGCGCGATAACGTGCCGTTAGGTTGCTGGGTAAATTTCGCTGACGTCAGTTTATTCGGCCAAGACAAGATTAACGGCGCAGGCTGACGGCCTTTCAGGTAATCGCTGTACAAGCGCAATGCCCCTGATGACCCCGTCAGGTTCACCGACGTATTATCATCGCGCCCCATCCAGACGGTCACCACTTCGCGGCCATCAATCCCGACATACCAGCTATCACGGGATTTATCCGTGGTGCCGGTTTTTCCCGCTAACGTCGCCCAGCCAAATTGCGGCTGTAAGAAACGGGCTGTACCTTGTGATACGACGTTCTTCATACCATACGTTGTCAGCCATGCAGCTTGCTCAGGCACGCTCTGCGCGGCTTTTGGCACCCATTGGTACAGTTGCTTACCTTTTTGGTCCACCACCGCACGCAGGGCGGTCAGCTCGGCTTTACGGCCACCGCTCGCCACGGCCTGATACATCTGCGTCACTTCATACGGCGTCAGGGTAAACGCACCCAATAAAATCGACGGCAGTTTCGGGACTTCATCGCGATCCACACCCAGCTCGGCCAGCGTATCAATCACGTTATTGAGCCCAACCGCCATGCCGAGGTTCACCGTCGGCACGTTCAGCGACTTTGCCAAGGCGTAATACAGCGGCACTTCACCGCGGAATTTGCGATCGTAGTTACGCGGCTGCCAGCTGGTCCCGTTACTGCTGCGCATGGCAATCGGTTTATCTTCCAGCGTACTGGCCAGCGTAAACTGATCCGGATGACGCAATGCCGCCAAATACACCGCCGGTTTCACCAACGAACCGATTTGACGACGGGCATCCAACGCACGGTTAAACCCGGCAAACCCCGGCTGACTGCCGCCGATCATGGCGCGGATCTCACCGGTTCGGCGATCCGCGGCCACCAAGGCCGTTTCCACCTCACCACCGGCTTTCTTACTCAGCAACGGCACCCTATGACGCACAGCTCGCTCGGCTTCTTGTTGGGATAACGGATCGAGGGTACTGAATACCCGTAAGCCCACCCCCGGTGTGAAGT
>NZ_JAKJSN010000116.1:0-3015 GCF_050337005.1 Photobacterium japonica
GGATAGCACTTTGACTAATAACGCGTACGCGCACAATACTAAAAAAAATGAAATTGTCTACCTTTATTAAATCAAAAAATCAACACGACTTAGTTTTATAGGATAAGTGATTGTTATGCCAATTTATTCACAATAACTTTAATGTATAACACAAACGTAACACCACGACCAGACCACCGTTGCTCCGCTTAAATTTGCCTAAAAAAACACCACAAGTAAAGTACCAAAACAGGTTTGAACCAAACACAAAAAAGACGGGGCAACGCCGGGTGAGCGGGGGATGTGGTGGCCAACATGCGACGCGAACAGCAAGCGATAATAGTTAAAGACAATGACTAACGCAACCGCACGAAAAGACGCGGTTTGTGTTTTGGTGCGTGCCCGGCTGATGGCGTAGCCATAGGACGATAAACATTCGCCAGCTTGCTGGCGGCATTATCATAGGACAAGCTACAACGAAAGAGATTGTGTATTACAAATGTAATACACAAGAACTCTAAAATGATGGTGAAAGAACGGCAGTGATCCAAAACCGTTATTAAGCAGGAAAGTACCAAATCCCTTTGGTACTTCATGATGATTGTTACTTCTTATTTTCACCGTTTAAAGACCAGGGTGAGATCGCGAACAATTTTCGACCAATCACAGCAGATTTGACCCGCTGATCGAGTTGTGATCTTATACTCCCTTTTTCAGGAGTATAACCATGAGCATCGACGCATTTTCTAAGYATTTCGGCGACCTGAAAGACCCGCGCCAGTCAGCCAAAATCAGTTACCCATTATTCGATGTTCTGTTCTTGGCGGTATGCGCCATCATCGCCGGTGCAGAGGGTTGGGAAGACATCGAAGACTTCGGTGAAGTTCACCTCGATTGGTCCCAGCAAAAAGGTCTATTTAAGGACGGCATGCCGGTTCACGACACCATCGCCCGTATTGTTTCACGCCTTGATCCAGCAGAGTTTCAGGCGTGCTTTACAAACTGGATGCAAGTGATATCTGAACGCTCTGAGGGCGAGCTTATCGCTATCGACGGCAAAGTCCTGCGTGGCTCCTACGACCGCGAAAGCCGCCAGTCGACTATTCACATGGTCAGTGCATTTGCCACAGCTAATGGCGTGGTTATCGGCCAGTTGAAAACCGATGCTAAGTCGAATGAAATTACAGCCATACCGGAGCTTATTAAATTACTGGATATCAAAGGCTGTCTGGTATCAATTGATGCAATCGCCTGCCAGACAAACATTGCTTCATCCATCATTGATAACGGCGGTGACTACCTGCTCGCGGTGAAAGGCAATCAGGAAACACTGGCGAAAGCCAAAGCCGTGCGTCAGGCGCTGTCAGAGAAGACTACCGTTGCAAGTGTCTCCACTGATGTGGCAATAGAACAGGAGCATGGGCGCATTGAAGCCAGAGAATACCATGTGCTCCCAGCAAAAGATCTGGCACAGCAATTTCCTGATTGGAAAGGTCTAACGAGCATTGGTGTTGCTATTGGTTATCGCATTGATAAATCAGGCAAAGAATCGCTGGAGTACCGTTATTACATCAGCTCAGCAGAGCAAAGAGCGTTTTGCTGCGGCAGTTCGTGGTCATTGGGGCATAGAAAATAGCTTGCACTGGGTTCTTGATGCAACCATGAATGAGGATGATTGCCAGATTTACCGGGGTGATGCCGCCGAAATTATGGCTTGCATGCGTCATATGGCTCTGAACATGCTGCGTGCTGAAAGCTCAAAGAAAGTCAGCATCCGACGCAAACAAAAGATTGCAGCTATGAGCAGCCCCTATCTGGAGAAGGTTTTACTGGCTGGCTTCAATGCAGTGGGTGAAAAGTGAGCATTCATGCTCTCACCGCAGTGAACGAAGTGATAAGCGGAAGATGCTTTTCACCATCAGTGCCGTTGTTATTGCCGTATCAGAATACTGGAAACCTCGACCTCGCCGACCATGATGAATTGAGCAATTCCAAGCTTTAATCGCCACTTCATCGACCCAAAAAGTAAGCGAACCTCGGTTAATAAGAGCCTGGTTGTATTCTTTCCAGTTATGCGTTCAGTAAGGGGCTTTGTTCTTCTTCATCTATTTCGTCCAGTACAAGGTGTACCAGATCAGATCGTGATAGTAGAAGATAGTTCAGATAGATTTAGTCAACAAAGCCGTAATAACGATAAACCATGATTGGGGATTGCCTACTTAGTTATTCGGCCAGTAATCAGATTTATACGAAGGGCATTCACTATGCTCTGCGAATTGACCTGAATCAACGCTCCTGCAAGCCCATGTGCCTGAGTTTGGCATGTAATCCCATTCGTATGTATCGCCAGCGGAAGAGCTACCACCACCACCACCTGAAGCGGCTGCTGCAACAAGGAATACAAAACCAACCACCATAAGCGTTCCCACCACCACTTGGCCTACGGTTTCCCAATCAACCCGTGATTCTTCAATATACTGAGACTCTGTTGATCCATCTTTGTATGGATAGCGGAATACAAAATTAATTCTTTCGCTGTCGGTACAGTAGATCGATTCATCCCCTTCATAATGGTTTGATTTCTCCCACCAATCGCATGCAACATCACCAATCACATACTGCTTACCGTCAATAGTATGAAGGTATCCACCTGCAGGGATTGTTTGGGATGATGCAATATAATTATGGTTAGGAACCTGTACAGTGGTGCATCCTGTTGTAATGCAAAGGGAAAGTGCTAGTATTTTTGTTTTCATAATAATAGTTATTGGGTGTTGATTTGAAATGATTGGCGGAATATAGAGGGTATTAGTATACGCAGACCAATGAATAATATTAATCGAACTAATTAAGATTACTAATTGTGAGTATTTATTAGTGATAGGAGGTTAAGCAATTTAATATGGATTTGGCTAATAAGCCTTATCAATTTAAGGAATCAAATCAAGACTTAATAAATGGTGTTAGTTTTCGCATTCCATTAAGCTAATAATTAAGCGATTATCTAATGTATACGGCATTGTATTTAAATTACAA
>NZ_JAKJSN010000117.1:0-2956 GCF_050337005.1 Photobacterium japonica
AAATAAAATAGTGAATACATTGCAGGAACGTAACCATTCTCAGCCGCCTTTAATAAGTAATTTACTCTATCTTCATGAGAATTCCACTCTACTCCAGAATTTAATAGCATATAGCCACCATGCTTGATGATATCATCATAAACTTCATTTCTCTTTGATTGACGATAAAATGGCACACTATCCCACCAGTGTTCACTTCTGATAAAATGTGCATATTTAGCCTTACCATCACCTTTCCCTGCTAGCTGTTCCCAGCCTTTCAAGGCTTTCTCTGCCCATTTTTCATCACAGGGCCATCCCGCCATTTCACAACGACCGGTATAATCATCCGGAACAAGAATATCCATTGCCCATGGATTACCCATATTTGCCGCCTTCAAAAAATTCTGGCCCGACTCATAAGTCCCGCCTGTCGCATATTGTGTCACGCCCAACCAATAGATTGCATGCGCATTACCTTTATCGGCCTCAGCTTGGAAAACGGCTTTGGCTTGATCATATTCAAACTGGTTATACAGCTTTACGCCTTGCTCAATGTGGGCTTGGCAACTCGCATCGCAGTCATATGCAGAGGCTTGACTGGACGCGATGACGCTCATAAAAGTAAACATGCCTGCGAGTATCGAGGAGGAGGTTTTAAGTTTCATGTGCGTGCTGCAATCCTTGAAGGTTGTGGGTGTAGGAGGGTTGCCGTATGACGAGGGTCAACGCTCAGGGCTATTTTCAGTGGTTTAGGGGATCGGGGGATAGTGTGTATGTGCAGACCGTGGAGACAGGTCACGATAATGAAACGAAGAAAAGGGATAACCCACTAATTTACATCACTTGAATTTTCTTTGAATGGGGGCAGTTACGCGAAAAGACAGCCAGAACATGACCCATTGAACAGCAAATGTTATCCACCCTTGAATAATACTCAATATCACTAGATTAAGTTGCATAAGATAGGGGCAAGCAGTAATCTTGCGCCCGCTATACTACTGATATTTAAGTGTCAGCGTGTTTGGAATACCAACATTAGGACAATCCCCTCTTAAGGCTAAAACGCCTCAATAACGATAGTTTTGCAGCCTAATGATAGCGCAAGACGAACCTTTACTATGGCAATAAAAATACAGAAGATTCCATGACATTCAAAGAGATCCTTGAAGTACGCAATGTCCGCTACTTTTTAATGTTTCAAAGCAGCTACTTTGCTCGCTTTTATTATCCGGTATTCACCCTTCTCTACTTAGATTATGGCTTAACGCTCTCTCAATTTGCCATCCTTAACGTAGTCTGGGCGGCGACAATTGTGCTTGCTGAAGTTCCATCTGGCGCATTTGCAGATACTTTAGGCCGCAAAAAACTCGTTGTGCTGTCATCATTGGTGATGTTTATTGAAATCGCAATAATTGCGCTTGTTCCTACCAGCAATCCTACGCTGGTATTCAATGTATTTTTGATCAACCGAATACTGAGTGGCTTGGCGATGGCTTTGGCCAGTGGTGCGGATGAAGCCTTAGCTTACGACACGTTAAAGGAACAAGGTAAAGAAGATGCATGGCCAAAAGTGTTGCAAGTTCAGCTTCGCATATCCTCAAGCATCGGCATTTTTGTCACCTTAGTCGGCGCGGCTATGTATGATGTGAACGTTATGGCTACCGTCTATTCCTTCCTCGGCCTAGACGCACCGCAAAGCACGCAAGACATCATGCGTATTCCTGTTTTTGCCACCTTACTGGTTGCTATGCTCGCCATTTATGCCGCCGTCAACATGCGAGAAGCGAAGAAAATATTACCGCTAGATACGACGAAATGGGCAAACACGGTCGCGAGCCTAAAATTAACCGGCCTCACGGGTAAGTGGGTGTTATCCACGCCCTATGTGCTCTTCATCTTGCTCTACTACAGCTTATTTGAACACACGTCACGTATGTTTTTGACCATGAACAGCCAATATTATCGTGCGATTGATATTCCCATTCTCTATTTTGGTTTCATTGGCGCAGGGATCAGTCTACTCAAAATCCTATTGGCAGGGCAGAGCCGTCGCTTAGCGGAAAGCATGGCGCCTAAAATGTTCATTTTTGTGATGGGTGTAGCCACCATGGCAACCTATTACTGGATCAGTTTGGGCTGGTCAATTTACGGCGTTATACCTGCGCTCATCTTGATCTTTATTATCATGACGATGAACATTTTCATTAGCTATCACCTAAATAAAAATACAGAATCACACAACCGAGCGACCGTACTCAGTTTCAAAGGTCTCATGTTTAACCTGGGGTACGGCTCAATCGGCGTTTTATATGCCTACTACTACAAATTGGTTTCTCAGAACTACACCGAACAACAGATAGCGCAACACATCGACTTTTTAGCGTCACTTTCCTCGTTTTTTTATTATTTTACCTTTTTGTTCGTTGTAATCAGTGCTGTCTTTTATATACAGCATAAGAAGAAAGCCATTTTTTAAACACCCAGCATAAGCATTGAACCCTTGCTAATGAGCCCTTGCGAATCAATTTCAATAGCGCTCATTAGCCTTTGTCCGTTAGCGGGTTGCCGCACCAAAATGAGCGTTGTACACAGCACAGTTTTTCCAACGAAACCTGCTTGCTGAAACTGGTTTATGCTGGGATTTTAAAGGTATCAGAGAAGTGGACACATCCAGTGCAGAATTGGAACCTGACATTATCTCAGCGAAGTATCCACTTTCCTGGTAGAGTCGATGAATATGTAGATCTGTGATTATGCTACACAGAACTTTAACACCCTACCTCATAATGATAACTGGCTATCCTTACTGAAATTAAATATCAATTTCTTACCACTCACTCCTGATATATTCCTCCTTAAATAATCGCAAGAAAATATACTGACCTTCGAACTCTATCTAATATATATCAATACATGTTATTACTGATTTTTTTCATCTTCCTTATCCATTATTTCTCTATGCTTAGCATAAATA
>NZ_JAKJSN010000118.1:0-2950 GCF_050337005.1 Photobacterium japonica
TACTCCTTTCTCAAAAAGGCCCTGTTTAAGAAACCACTCATGGTGGCCAAGAACGTATTCACGAATGTCGGTCCAGCCTTGGCCTCCGGCTATTACAGCGCAGATTGAGCCAAACAAAATATCGAACAGTGGGTAATCCACTTTCGCGCTTTGTCGCTCGTCACGGATGATGCTGAAATGCTCTTTGATGGTATCTAAATTCATGGCCACTCCTCAAAAGAGGAGCATAAGATCACAGTCGACTCGTCAGGTCAATTTTGATCTGGAATTGGGCAAAAAATATTCATGATCTTGCCCTGGGTCCCTCAAAAGCTAGATAGTGGCTACTTAATTTATTGACACCTAATTCAACGAAACGCTTAATTACAGCTAATGTAACTTTGTATTGCTCTGAGAGTTTGCTAGTTTCCCCGCAATCACAAAGAAATTCAACGTGCGAGCTATCAAGGATGGTTGTACTATAATAACCTTAAAAACCAATTTTTTCGATAAATCCACGAGCTACTGATTGGAAAATACTCTCTGGGATATACAAAATTTCATCAGGAACATTTCCTTTCCAATTAACAGTCATGCCAATCTTAGCTAAGTAAAGTGATACCGGATAATCGTCCTCGTCTTTCGCATATTTTAGCAATTGTTCATACTCAACCATACTCACACCTAACGTTGCAATAACAGGCGCTTACCAAACCGCCCAAAACCGTTTAATCCTTTATATTCACAACACTTTGAGAATCTGCCGTATTGACGAAGCGTCTCGTTTATAGCCTTGTTATATCGCCTCGAAACAAAACTCTAAATGAGTGAGTTCAGATGAAATGCCATTAATTGCATTAATAACAACATCRAGTTTYGGTTGTTCGTAAGAACAGTCCATTATATCATTTATTGAAGGTTGAATTGTGCCATCAGGTAAGATTACAAAACCATCGCCCCCCCAAAAACGATATGAGCCGGAAAATATCTTACTAACACATTCAATAGCATGTTCACATGCCACAAGCGATAGGCTGTCTAATTCGTCTGATGGAATACCTAACTCCAAAACACCCCCCTGCTGAGTTACTTGAAAATCTATTTGATTGACCCATGACTATCCTTGGCAATATAACGTCGTTTTAAGGGGCCAAAACAGATACTTTACTAAAAACTGCCACCTTAATCACCAATACTTAAACAGACAAAAATCGCGCTGCTGTTTTTGTCTACCTCCAGAATCTGGTTATATTCCGGACTCACCATATTTGCTATATTTTGCAAACCATCCATCATCGGTGAAAATTTCACCTTGTAGACCATCTGATTCCTTAGCAATCTCTTCAGCATTTACGGATACAGGCATCTCATCTTGAAGCTCATCAACTGCGAAAAGAAAATCATGAATACCTGTATCGATACAATGGGTTACTAAACGCCTTACAACAGATAGTTGCTCATCCGATAAATCTGACAATCCATTGTGGATATCTAAACAATCTTTAGACTTAACTTTCTCCTGAAGAATATCAAGACATCGTTCTAATGCTGAATCCCTCAGGTCTTTGGCTATCAACTGACCAAAAATGTCGATATTTCTCACATTAACTACCTTAGGAATGTACCGCCGCCATAAGCGGTGAGTAATATGTGTAACGAAGTAGAACCGAGCAAGCTGTTACGAATCCGACGTTATGGCCTTGTTAGCAGTTGATAGATGTATAATCATCGTGACCATAATGCTGAAATTTAAGAACTTTTCCACTGGTGAATTCAAAGTTAGCAAAAACAACTTCATTGTTGCTGTCATATGTAACCTCTTTGAGAGTACTGCCTACAACACCTTCAAACTCATTTAAATTTAATAGAACCAAACAAGTTGATAGGCAACTGTTCACAGGCTCAGAAGGCAACTCTCCAGTTCTCCAAAATATGCTTTCACCGTCAAAGTGGAGCTTTAGCCATCGGTTTTCAAATTTGAAATACGCAACATTCGCAGGATCTGTTATGTTTTCGCCTTCTTGCTGTTGAATTAAGTAAAATTCTTGGCACTGTTTCCCAGCTATATCTGGCTCAACTCCATTAATGTGGAAACTCAACGCCTACCTCCTGAGATCTTCAATACGTGTCCGGTAAAACTGGTTCAAGTCCAGCATCACCTTGAGACCTTTGTTAACTGCGAAAATCAAACAGATCGAGAAAGCGCTAAAATTTGGAGCAATTAAACGCCAACAAATATCATCCCACCATATTACAGTTGGTTCTTTTCTGTTGTTCCTATAATCCAGACAAAATGGCGCACCATCAGCTGAAAATGCAAAACAAACGATATCACCAAACTCGGTTATATCTCGTATTGCACCGGGATAGTCAGCAAAATTGTCAGAGCCATAGTAACCATCAGGAACGAAATCTTGCGATAACTGTTTGGTTACGCTCTGAATATCTTCTACGCAACAGCAAACCTCGGAAAGTTCAGTTTCTAGCTCATTTCCATAGTAATCGACCTCTCGCTTAAGCTGCCATGAACCAACAGTTCTCTTTAGCTCATCTGTTTTCATTACTTCAATCAATCTAAAAGGTAACTGTTGATTCATAGCGGTTAACAACCTCACATATGGAATTGTTCTACATTACAATTCCATATATCACCGCTATCATATAGTAAAACCACCCATAACATATTGATAGATATCACATATTAAATAGCCGCATTGAAGAAATGTAGAATCATTCCATAATTCACATTCTACATTTTTACCATCCATTTCATTTCATTTCATTTCATTTCATTTCACAATAAAGTGCACACACATGAAATTGATGGCCTCATCAACCCAAAAAATATCTTATTTATTAAAATGATCAATTGATGACACAACACAAAATTCAGGCACAAAAAAACGGGCCTTTCGGCCCATTTCTCATTTATGCATGTTTTCCGTGTAACGGGGAATTATTCCCAATCAAG
>NZ_JAKJSN010000119.1:0-2906 GCF_050337005.1 Photobacterium japonica
AGAAAATAATGGACATAGCTTAAATCAGGATGTTAGATATGCGACAGCACAACTGGGAAATAGAATTAAACTTTCATTTTTTCCAATAGTGATTAATTTTGTCATATGGCTGCTTTTTGGTTTCGACAGTAATATATTCATAGTGTTATTAATAACTGCATTGATGCTTAGTTATGCTATGTGGTGGGTAAATTGTGACAGGGTTGACTGTTATCGTTTTGATAAGGAATACTTGGCAATAAAATCCTATGAAAAATCACCGCATTATGTAGGGCAATTTATATCTGGCATTGGAATTGTTATTTCAGTTGTCGGTGTGTTTGCTGGTTTTATTTTTGGCGAATGGGTGTTATCACTGATTTCTTTAATTTTTTGTTTTAAAGGATTGGTGGTTTATATGATGTTTGGTGCGAAAACGTATACTGTTATTCCGTTCGATTCTATCGTTGCACTTCAATTGAGTTATTCTCAGGATAAATTGAGAGTTATAGAATATGGGATTAGTTGTATTCATGATAAACCTAAGGGTGTTCGTGAAGACATTTGCGGAGAAGTGTTACATTTTCCTGTTGAGCAAGTAATGGCGGTCTTTAATGAGCTAAAAACGTTTTCGAGTAATCATATAGAATTAATTATTGATATCGATAAAAAAGAAAATTATTTTGATGAACATTATTATCAAGTTTTACGTGAAAAGTTTAATAATCAGTATCCAAGGCATGAAACACTGATAGAACGGGATGTGTGCGCCGAGCATGGCGTTGTTCTAGGAGGTGAAAGTCCTCTACGGGCTCAGTCGAAAGAGAACCGTTAGCCTATGCAAGGGTGTTCACCGTGAGGTGAAATCTGAAGGAAGCAAATGGCAAAATATGGTTGTGACGGACAGAAACCTGATAGTAGGCAATGATGACTTGGGTAACCTAGCACTATATAGATTAGCCCGATAATTCGACAGGAAGGGCATCCTTGTAAATCAGGCACGGCCATAGGAAAGAACAGCGTCTTACCTCGGGAGATCTTAATACCTGTCCATGAGGACTAAAAGTGTAGTGATATGCTTTGATGGGTATTAAGAAGTCAGCAGAAGGCATAGTACCTTGAAGGTAACTCATTCAAGGGAAGGCCCGAATCGAATATATCAAGAAGCAGTCACCAGCAACTCAGATACGTGGTGTAACAGTAACGATGAAACCCATCCCTACGATCCAATTGGTGAAGCCGTAAGTCGATCTAATGGATGCGAAGTGTAACAAGCGTATGTGGCGTAAAAGGAAGGACGAGTCTTGATGCAAACCAGTCAACTACTAGAAACAATGTTCAGTTCTGAAAATTTAAACAGGGCATTGAAGCAAGTTAAGAGCAATAAAGGTTGTGCTGGTATTGATAGATTATCGATCCCAGCAACCATCGAAAAGCTCAAACAGGGTGATAATGGGAATAAGTTTCGTCAGTCTTTACTGAATGGGACTTACCAGCCTCAACCGGTACTTGGAGTAGAAATTCCCAAAGCCAAAGGAGGAGTTCGTCAACTCGGAATTCCAACGGTACAAGATAGGATCGTGCAACAAGCGATATCCAATATACTTACCGATATATACGAACCTAAATTCTCTAACAGTAGTTACGGATTTAGACCGAGAAGAAGTGCTCATCATGCTTTGGCTCAAGGAAGCAAATTTATCCGCTCAGGGCTTGGATACGTTGTAGATATTGATTTGGAGAAATATTTCGACACAGTGAATCATGACAGATTGATGAACCGATTATCTCGAGACATTGAAGATAAAAGAGTGCTGAAATTGATCCGCCACTATTTACAAAGTGATTTAATGCGAGGTGGGATAGCAGAACAACGACAAAAAGGAACACCACAAGGTGGACCATTGTCGCCCCTGTTATCGAATATTGTGTTAGACGAACTTGATAAAGAACTCGAAATCAGAGGCCACAAATTCTGCCGCTATGCGGATGATTGTCAGATCTACGTTAGTAGCGAAGTGGCAGCAAAAAGAGTGCTGCTTTCGATTAGTCGCTTTCTTGAAGGCAAACTAAAGCTCAAAGTAAACCAAGAGAAAAGTAAAGCAACTCGCGTGAGCGAGCGAAGCTTTCTAGGTCATTACTTCAAGCAGTCAGGAGAGGTAAGGATCACAAAAGATGCTTATCGCAGAATGAAAATTCGAGTACGTAAAATCACCAAGCGTAACCAAGCTAAAAGCCTTCCGGTAGTGATTAAAGAACTCAATCAATACTTGAGGGGCTGGCAGTCATATTACAAGCTGGCTTTATTTGGGGACAGAATGAAAAGGCTTGATGGATGGATCCGACGTCGTCTAAGGTGTTACAAACTTAAACAACGAAAGCGAAAATACAGCATAGCGGTTTGGCTTATCAAATCAGGGCTAACAACACGTGATGCTTGGAACCTCGCGAAATCAGATAAGGGGTGGTGGAAGTTATCGAGAACCCCTCAACTTCATCAAGCGTTACCAGATAAACAACTTGCGGGACTAGGTTTGTACTCATTGCAAGATGGGTATGAGGCATTGAAAATATATTCGAAACCGCCGTATGCGACCCACGCTTGTACGGTGGTGTGAGAGGACGGAGGTCGTGAGGCAGGGCGTCCGCATGAGCGCTTAATTTTTAGCCATTGACGTCAATCCGGCCACAAGGACTTGCTCCAAGAAGGCAGGTTTCRTCATGCAGCGTTTCTGTTTCATCGGTACGCTAATCTTGGTTGGTTCAGCTCTGAGCATGTTAAGTGCCATGTGCCTTAACCCCGCCAAGTTTTCAGCTGCGTTTTCTCGGTAAATCTGGCAAGCATCTTCCCGCATACTGACATCTAAAATCCAATGCATGGACTCAATGCCCCAGTGGGCTCGGATAGCCTCTCCTGCCTGCTCTGG
>NZ_JAKJSN010000120.1:0-2821 GCF_050337005.1 Photobacterium japonica
ATATATTATACTCCAATATATTTATTCGGTATTATCGTTTCTCAACAAAGAGACTTCTTATTAAATAAGTTATATGGAAAAGAGTTAACACTTTTATCTGTAGTTATCTTCTTTGCACTTTTAGAGGTCTCAATTGGTTCGGGAAATCAAAAAACTCTACTATCTTATGAAGGGTTTGATGTTAGTTTCTTCCAAAAGGTTTTCTTGTGCCTATTGTTTTTTGTGTATTTCACTCGCTTTGAAGGGAAAAGTATACCAATTTTGACTATGGTTTCTAATTTTAGCTTTGGTATATTCTTTTTACATCCATGGCTTATTTCAATTTTTGATAAGGTAGAAATTCAGACGAATACATTTTTCACATATCTATCATCAATTGGTTTGAATTTAAGTTTATGTATATTAATGATAATGACATTGAAAAAGGTATTTAGTAGTTTTTCAAAAAATAAATTTAACACAAGATATATACTTGGATGCTAATTATTAGAAATAAGTTTGGATGGTTTATTTAATGTCGAAGAAAGTTTGCCTAGTAGGCTATTATGGTTATGGTAATTTTGGGGATGATCTGATGCTTAGCATTTTGGCTGATATTTTCCTAAGTTTACGCTGCAGTGTAACTGTGGTATCAAAAAAGCATAATGACTTCTTACCACCTGATGTTATACAAGTTACTTCTGATACAAACAGCTTGTCATCTTTGTATAATGATGTGTTTTCAAAATCAGATATTGTATTTTGGGGGGGCGGGACTTGCTTTTATACATCTAATAATAACTTAAGAGGTATGTTGGGAGTTTTAAAGCGAATTTTTTTTGCAAAAAAAAATAAATGCAAATTTAATTTTCTTGGTGTTGGAGTTGAACCTAGTTCTTCGTTATTTGGAAAATTAATTTATAAGGCTATATTTTCATTGACAGATGATATCATTTGCCGTGATGTATCTAGTCGAAATGTTTTGAAAAGTTATTCAATGAAAGCTGCTGTACACTCTGATTTAACGTACCTGATAGAGCCTAGGGAAAGAAATCAAAGTGAAGCTTCAAATTACATATCATTTAGTCCTGCGGGTTATAAAAATGCATACGATAATATTGATTCTATTGCCAACTTACTGATTGAGCTGAATAGAGTATACGGAAAAAAAATCGTACTTGTCTCTTTACATGATGGAATAGATGAAAAATTTAATTCTGTTCTTTTCGACAAGTTGCATATGAAAGTACCGTTAGAGATATCTGAATCAAGGACTGTAGATGATCATATAGAAATATTAGGAAATTCCTATTTTAATATTGGAATGAGACTTCATTCTATTATTTTGTCAGATGTGCTTAATGTTCCTGTCTTTGGGGTTTCATACCAAAAGAAAGTTGGTGACTATTTAGATCGAGTTGACTGCGTGAAGTATAAAAGGTATGTCGACATTAATACTCATTATTCTATTGACGACATCGAAGCTAGTTTAAATGAACAGTTTAATTCTGACTCTATAAAACATTATGTTAAATTAGAAAGAAAATCACTTCTAAACTGTACAGCAAGGTTATTGGATAATTAAATGTATAAATCTATTATTCTAGTTGCTCCTGGTTTTTATAAAAAAACAGGGTATTTTTTCAGAGCTATCCGAGACAAGAATGCATTAGAAATTAATGGCCATGAAATAACTGTCATAGGATATAAGCTTTTTTTCTTTTATGATGTTGATGGAAGAAAGATTCCTTATAATACAGTCTTTTCTTTGTTGAAAAATTCAGACTATATTATTAGTGAAAATATCGCACCTTCTATTTTCTCTTTACCATTTAAAAAGAAAAAGAGGGTGATGGTTGTCCATGGCAGTTTAGAAGACTTACAACCTTTTAGATTTTATCATATAAAAAAATTCATTTATTCATTCCTCCTTAAATATGCTTTGAAAAATTACACTTCAATCATTTCAGTTTCAAATGCGATGAATGATTATTTGAATGGTTTAACTTCAAGTAATATAAAGAATATCACTACAATACCTAATTTGCCAGATGATATTTTTTTACAAAATATTCAATCAGCAAGAAATAGTCAAAATTTATTCGATAGCATCGGTTTAGATAAAGAGAGAAAATATATTTGTTATTGTGGTAACTCTCAAAAGTGGCAGAAAATTGATTTTCTTTTAGATGTTTTTTCATATATACATAAGCAAGATAATAAAATTGATTTAGTTATCCTTACCAAGGATCTGGAAACCTTTGATAAGGAGATTAGAAAAAGGGAAATCAGTGCTGAACGCATTGTTTTAAAGACAGTTGAAAATCCTGAAGTACCTAATTTTTTGGTTGCTTCAAATCTACTTTACTTACTTAGAGATGATGATGAAATTAATAATGTTGCTTGTCCAACCAAAGCGATGGAGTACTTATCATCCGGTACCGATATAATAGTATCTAAAGGCCTTGGTGATATAACTAGTATAGTTGATTCGGAAGATAAAGGTATTGTTGTAGATTTAGATAGTAATACCAAAATTTCAATTGTTGGTGACTTAATAATTCACAGGATTAACAATAATAGAACTCAAAGAATTGTAGATATTGATAAGTATAGGCTGTCAAACTATGACAAAGAATATGAAAAATTATGACTATGTCCTTGTAGAACCTAAGTGTTGCGCAGGGCATGTTGAGTTATATAAAGAGTTGATAAAAACTAGATTTAATGATGGAAGTGTTTTATTTATTTCATCTTCTAACTATCTAGATAAAATTGACATTCCTAATGTTGATAAATATGAAATAAAACTAATTAACTCTTCTAATAAAGTGTTTTATAG
>NZ_JAKJSN010000019.1:0-108305 GCF_050337005.1 Photobacterium japonica
GCATTTAACAGTATTGGCTATTTACCATAAAATAGGTAATTAACATCGTTATTGAAGCTCGGCTGCAAATGGTCAGTTTGCTTTGTGCTTCAATAACAACGGTTAATTACTCTGTTCGAGCTGGAACGATTGATCAATGTGGTTTGTATCATGTCGCAGTTGTATTTGGTGTTGGTCATCGACGTCGAAAACACTATGGCGTGAAAACAAAAAGCCCGAGATAAACTCGGGCTTTCGGTGTCGGCTTGGTTCTGGTTGGTGTGAATTAACCGCCAGCCAATTTCACTGTGTGGCCTTTTTTCTCAAGCGCGGCTTTGATGACATCACGCTTGTCGCCTTGAATTTCAATCGCGCCATCTTTTACAGAACCGCCACAGCCACAGACTTTCTTCAGTTCAGCGGCCAGCAGTTTAAGTTGGGTGTCTTCCATGTCTAGGCCAGTAACGATGCACACGCCTTTACCTTTACGGCCTTTGGTTTGACGCTGAATACGAACAATGCCATCACCTTGAGGACGCGCTGGCGCCACTTTTTCTTCTTTAATGCGGCCTGTTTCTGTTGAAAATACTAAGCGGCTATTATCGTTCATTGCAGAAATCTCGTTAATTTTCTTGGATCTGTGAGTCAGGCACGCTCTTCAAATGTCTCATTTTCCGATTCCCTGACCCAAAATTATCAATAAGTAATACTGTAACGGAAACGCACATGATTAGAAACGTGATATTTGACTTTGGCGCGGTATTGTTTGATTGGCAACCCAAAAATATCGTCAAACGTTTTACCTCTTCGCCGGATGAGCAAGCTCTGTTGCTCAGCGAAGTGCTGCAACACCCTGACTGGTTGTCGCTAGATCGTGGCACGATGTTGATGGCAGAAGTCATTCCTAAGTTCGCAGCCAGAACCCAGCTCACTGAAAACCGGATGCAAGATTTTATCGATCATGTCTTGGATAACCTGATTATGATTGATGAAACACGGGCTTTGATTGATCAATTAAATGATCGCGGCTTTAAGCTGTTCTACTTAACGAACATGAGCAGCGCCTTTTTTGAAAACTTGAATGAACGCCATCAACTTGAAACGCTGTTTGAAGGCGGCTTAGTCTCGGGTAAAGAGTTGGTGATCAAGCCGGAAACCGCCATCTTTGAAATCATGGTCGAGCGTTTTTCGATTGTGCCGGCACAGTCGCTGTTTATCGACGATCAAGCATTGAATATACAAGTGGCTAAAGAAGTCGGCTTTCAGGGATATGTGTTTAATGAGCCGGTTAAAAGTTGCGCGGAAATTCGTAATTTTCTCATTAATAACTAGTATTTCTAGATATGTCACAGCAATTCATCTAACGTTCAGTGCGATGCTGAGATACTGTCTCGTGTTTTCATTGAATCTGATGACTAGGAGTTTTCGTGAAGAAACTGTTCATCCCTGCCCTGTTTTTCCTTTCTTTATTTAACATCAATGTCGCGATGGCAGATTGCGATGGGGGTAAATCGATTGTCGGTCAAGTTGAAACCATTAAGGTGTATGAACTTGATATGGATTACTTAGCGCGTATCGATACAGGCGCTGCGACAACCTCCATCCATGCGAAAGACATTAAAGTGTTGGGTGAAGACAGCGACAGTGAGAATATGCGCGATCACCTTGGGCATATGGTTGAGTTTACGTCTTACAACGAGCAAGGCAAAGAAGCCAAGTTCAAAGGCAAGATTGTGAAAGTGAGTAAGATCCGAAATGCGCAAGGCGTTGAACGCCGGTACGCGGTGAAGATGGACCTCGGCTGGAACGGTGAACACAAAACGGTGAACGTTAACCTTCGCGATCGCAGCAAGTTAGAATACAAGCTGCTGATTGGCCGAAACTGGTTAAGCGGCAACTACCTGGTTGACGTCGATAAAGAAGACGATGCCGATTAATACAACAAGCTGTTGATACGCATCTATAAAAAACGCCTTCTAGGCGTTTTTTATTTTCGGATTGTTTATCCTAACGTGTTTGCTGTTTTGATAACGCGGCATCTAAATGTTTTTTTATGGCTTCTACGTTGCCTTTGAGTAAGCGCGTTCCTGCGATGACATACCATTGATTGTGTTCACCACTGTCATTGCGGATCTTGAATCCTTTATAGTCAACCACACGCGCCTGCTGTGGTTTTCTCGTGGTGGTCGTCACCAATTTTTCAGGGTGCATGAAGGTGTTCATGTCATACCACCAATCAATGCTTTTCTTAACGAGCGCGAGAGAATGCGTGATTGAACGCCCTTCAATCACAGCCGTCCAGCCATTTTCCGTATTGGTCACGTTCTCGATGTGGTGGCCTCTGTGAAATAGCCTCTTTTTCATCCTACACCTTGTTTGTCTCTTTTTGTTCAGGACTTATTGTTAATAATTTAATCATTAATGTCACACATTGTCTGTGAACAAGCATAAAAAACCGTTAATTGACTTCCGAATTTTATCATTTGTATTTGACCTATCAGTGTTTATGCTAGACTAAACTATAAATTATGATGCATTAGGATATAGGGATGACGAAGAAAATTTCACCCATCGAAGATGAACAACTGCGCGATATCAGCCTAAAGCAATTCAACAAACCGTTGCCGTCTTTTGATGCTATGGCTGAATTAACGCGTCATCAATATGCCAAAAATACGGTGATTTCATTCACCAATGATTGGAATGCATTTATCACATTTTGCCTCGACTGTAAGGTGCCCGCTTTACCCGCCAACGCGGATACAGTTCACCGTTACATTGAGAAGATGTCTGAGACGCGTAAACTAGCAAGCCTAAAACGTTACATTGTCACTATATCATTAGTGCACCGCTGCCACGGTTTGCCCGACCCTTGCGCAAAGACAGAAATCCGTTTGGCGATGAAAAAACAGCAATTTGAAAAGCACGATGATGCACAAAATGCCGCGGCTTTTCGAGATGAACATTTACAGACCTTGCTAGAAAGCTATGCCCTATCAACCAAAACCAAAGACGTCCGCGACATGGCAATCTGGGCGGTTATGTTTGAAGCCATGCTCAAACGCAGTGAATTAGCAGCACTCACCATTGACGATGTCGTTCTGCACCCGAACGGGTTGATCGATATCATCGTGGGACCGAATACCATCGCACTCAGTACGGTGGCATCAAAAGCGTTACAACGTTGGTTGGTTATCGGCATGATCCATGAGGGATTTGTTTATCGCCGCATCGATCGCCACGGTAATATAGGCAGTAATCCCCTCGACCACTCTTCGATTTACCGTGTTTTCCGCCGTGCCAGTGATGAACTCGGTATGGCAAAGGCGGATATTTTCTCCGGCCAATCCCCCCGCGTGGGCGCAGCGAAAGATCTTTCTGATGCAGGTTTGTCGATTGTAGAGATTCAAGAACAAGGTCGTTGGAAAAGCCCAGCGATGCCCGCGCAATATGTTGGCAACACGGATCGTCATGAGAAAGAAGTGGCGAAATATATCAAACCGACACCGTGGGAAAAGTAATTCCCCCTTCTTCTTGCGTGGGCTATTTGTTATTTGATAGCTCTGTTTTATATAGCGGATGGATGGTTATAGAATGACGACATATATTAAATTATAGTGCGTCAGGTTGTAACGAATATTACTCTAGCGGGGCATCATTCCAATGTGCGTCATACCCCTTTTCACGATCGATTGGCACCGTAATACGAGAAAAGAGCCCTTCCAGTGGCGCTAAATCACCAAAATACCCCGCCTGATTGGCATCGACCCATTCTTGCAAATGGATRCCTTCCCAGCAGATTTCATAACCGGCGTTAATGGCCAATATTTCAAAGAATATCCGTTGTACACGCCCGTTTCCTTCACGGAATGGGTGTATCACGTTCAATTCACAGTAGTAATGGGCGATACGTTGAATGAAATCTGCCAGCGGTAAGTCGTGTAAATGGCCTTCATTCGCAAGGGCGTCCAACAGCTTGGTGCTTTCTTTGTCGATATTCGTCCAGTGACAGAAACGGGTTTGCCCTTTTGTGATATCCACCTGACGGAGTTTTCCGGCCCAAAGGTAGAGATCTTGAAACAAGGTAAAGTGGATGGCTTGCAGATACGCCAATGTGACGTTATCAAATTGCGGGACAAAATGTTCAGCACGCACACGGGTAAAATCACGCTCTGCGACGTCCAGTTGTGCGTTATCCATGATGCCAAGCAGGTTAACTAACACATCACTGTTGGGATAACAGTCTGGATCTTGGTGAACATCGTATTTATCGGGCATAGTGTAATTTCAACTCTGCAATTTGTTCCGCTTCCGATAGGTTCTTGGGGTTATGCGTTGGTGTGGCCTCTACCCAATGAATCCCCTCCAGTCGCATACTCGCGATATAATTGCGACTTTGTAACCGTTTAAACCGTTGTTGCTTCTCTTCATTGGTCAGTGCGTTACCGTTTTTCATGCGACTGACACCCCCGTCGATACACAATGAAGCAAACTATACACAGTATAACGCTTCTGTTTTATTGGGATGAAAAAAAACCGAGACGCGCTCGGTTTTCTCAGGGTACTGACTTTTATTTCACTGCGGTTTTAATCGCGCTTTCAATGAAAGCCTTGAAATCGTGGCCGTGATGCTCCAGCATTTTCGGGAACATGGAAATCGGCGTCATACCTGGGAAGGTATTGATTTCATTTAGCAGAATCTCATTGTCTTCACTCAAGAAGAAGTCGATACGAGACAAGTCTTTCAGCTTCATGTGTACGAAGGCTTTGCGGGCGTATTCACGCATCGCGTTCACTTGCGCTTCTGTCACATTGCTTGCTTCTACAACGGTCGTTGAATGGCTTGCTGCGCTGTACTTTTCTTCGTAAGTGTAAAACTGATCGTCTGGGCACGTCACTTCACCCGGATTGGTGATCACCAATTCGTCACCGTACTGGTAAGCGGCAATTTCCAACTCACGCGGCTTAATCGCTTTTTCGATCAGCACTTGATCAGAATAACCGAAGGCGTCATTGACGGCTTTGGTCAGTTCGTCTTTATTAGTGACACGGTAACAACCAACCGAAGACCCTTGGCAAGCGGCCTTGATGAAGACGATGCCCCATTTCGCCAATGCCGCTTCTGCTTGTTCATGCGCAGCGTCGGTGTTTTCGCTTAAGAACACATACGGCGTATTCGGGATACCAAGTGCATCAAACCACAGTTTGGTGGTGATCTTGTTGAAGCAATTGGTGCTTGCTTCCGCACCGCAACCTAAGTATGGCAGTTTCGCCATATCAAGAAATGACTGCAGATCGCCCGTTTCACCAGGGAAACCATGCACACAGGGGATCACGTAATCAACCGTGAACTTGTCATCACCCACTTGTAGGGTGCGATCCAAATTCAACTGACACGGTTGGCTGTCAGCATTGAACCAACCATCGACCTTCATTTCAATGCGTGTGTAAGTGATGTCTTCGATCTGTTGGAGCTTTTGCTCAATGTAGTTTGCAGAAACGAGAGAAACTTCGTGTTCGGCGCTGCCGCCGCCACAGAGTAGTAATACGTGGATTGAGCTCATTATCATCCCTTGTTATCGTTACTGGCAACCTAGCCAGCAGCATTCTGGTGCAATTTTGTCCGGTACTGCCGATAGCAAAAATGGCGCGTAAGAGACAAAATAAATCTGCCCTAATAGTAATAAAAAAAAGGGCGCTATTGCACCTTATATCTCACTCAATAGTGATATCTTTTGCTTAAAAGGATCGAATAAGGCTAATTAACCAACAGCGATGCGTTTTTCACCCACCACGATACGCCAGCTGCATTGTCTTGCTTGTTAAACGCCCATTAAACAAAAGGCTTACAATGTGAATATTGATTCATTAAAGCAATCACATACCCACAATGCAAGCCAGTTGTTACACACTCATTAAATAATTATGCACTTTCAATAGCAAACTGATGCTTGGTTTTGTTTGCATATGCCACCAAAGACAGCATAACTGGCACCTCAACCAATACCCCTACAACCGTTGCTAATGCTGCGCCCGAATGAATGCCGAATAAACTAATGGCAACGGCGACGGCTAACTCAAAGAAATTAGAGGCACCGATCATCGCTCCTGGGGCTGCAACACGGTGTGGCTGCTTCGATTTACGCATCCAAATATAGGTAACGGCAAAAATCAAATACGTTTGAATCAGCAATGGAATAGCAATCAACACAATATCCACGGGGTTGCTGATGATTTTTTCGGCCTGGAAACCGAATAGTAGAATCACGGTCCCCACTAAACCCATGATTGACAGGGGCTTCATTGTTTTGGATAGCTTATCGAGCGTGGCTTGCTGTTTGTTAGCATCACGGTTTTTCACCAACATACGGGTTAACACGCCCGCAACCAGTGGAATAACCACAAACAAAGTGACCGATAGCAGTAAAGTATCCCATGGCACCATGACTTCGGTGACACCCAACAAAAAGGCAGCAATGGGCGCAAACGCCACGACCATGATCAGGTCATTCACGGCCACTTGCACCAAAGTGTAGTTCGCATCCCCTTTGGTCAGTTGGCTCCACACAAACACCATGGCGGTACACGGGGCAACACCCAACAAAATCATACCGGCAATGTATTCATCACCCAATGACGGCGAGATCCACGGCCCAAACAGGTAACGGATAAAGAAAACAGCCAACAATGCCATGGTAAACGGCTTAATCAACCAATTAACAACAATCGTGATCACGATGCCTTTCGGACGTTGATGTATTTTTTTGATGGCACCAAAGTCGATCTGCATCATCATCGGATAAATCATGAGCCAAATCAGCACCGCGATCACCATGTTGATTTGTGCGTATTGTAGGTTACCTAAAAACGTAAATACGTCTGGAAACATGACCCCACCGGCAAGGCCCAGTACCATGCCGATCCCGACCCACACGCTGAGATAACGCTCAAAAATGCCCATGTTGGCTCCTCTCTCATTCTGTTTTGTCTATTTGGGTATTGGTTATTCTATTTATTGATTCCTGCGGGGAACAAAAAGTCGATTAGCACCGCGGCATGAGTTGACGAGGATGGCACGCGGCCGAGCTATCATCATTACAACAGGCTTCTGTCATGTAGCCGATCAAATCCATCATCATGGGAATATTGGCACGATAGCGTTGGTATCGCCCTTGTTGCTCCACCGACACTAAATCAGCATGCAGCATCGCTTTCAGATGGAAAGAAAGTGCATTCGGGGCGACCTCTAACGCGGCAGCCATTTCCCCCGCCACGCGCCCTTCGTGGCCAGCTTTAACCAACAGGCGCCAAATCTCGAGGCGAACCCCTGAAGAAAGTGAATCAAATATACGTGTGGCTTGATCGCTGTTCATCATTAAAACATTCCGTATGGGTGAGCACGTCATTAATTCAATACTACAAGAAGTATTGAAATGATCAAGCCAAAAACAGGTATTTCTAGAAATTTAGAAACATCTGTATTTAGAGAATTAAAAATAGTAGACACAAAAAAAGCAGCCAGTGGCTGCTCATAATACGTGACAAGGTAACTACTTAGGCGATGTCAGTGTTAGCCGTTCAGTTGAGTTAGCTTGGGATACTGCGAGGTTTTGATTTGGCGTAAATCACGAATGAAAGGGCCAAAATTTTTGATGTCTTGCGGCAAAGCTTTCAATGCTTGGCGTGCGGCATCTTTGCTTTCGTACTGGCCAAACAACAAGGTGTACCACGGGGAACCGTTCAGGTCTTTTTCATTGACCCACACCGGTTGCTCGGCTGGTAGACGCTTTACATATTGGTTAAAGCCACGGTTGTGTGTACCCGCCAATACCTGAATGGTGTAACCATCAACGGCTTTCTTTGCGTATTTGTAGATAACTGGCTTTTCATCCGCTGGCGCGGTGATCACAACGGTTTCTTTCTCCTGAACCTGCTCAATCACCACAGATTCCGTGACAACCGGTTCCACTACGGCAACCGTGGTCGTTTCTTTTAACGGATCTTTTTCAAAAACAAACGAGGGCTCTGTTTGATATTGCTCTTGTGCTGAAGAGGTGACCCATTCGGTATTTCCAGATTCCGTTGCACACCCGGAAAGTATCGCTGCAGCAGCGAATACGGCGATTTTTTTCATTTTGACTCTGCCATATAAATTTTGCACACATAATGCCGTTGGTTTTTAACCCATTCAACCCTAAGTTTAAGATAGATCAATAACTCTCTGTCCTCTGTCACAGCAAAAGCGCGTAAAATACCCCCCTACATTTACATTCATGGAGCTATTCATGGCCGATCCTCATATTCAGTGCGAACTTGACGCGTTAGACAAACTGACTGTCATTCTCTACCGCTCTGCGCTTACCGCTTCGGCTGGTATCATGTCTATCGTGGCATGGGAACAACACGTAGCCACTCTAGGCTTAGTGATTGCCGCCCTGCTGGCAACAACCACCGTTCACATTTACGACAAACGCTTTCGTTGGTTAATTTTAGGCAGCGCCTTGTTTGCCACGGTGTGGCAATTGGTGGGCTTATGGCAACCACTGGCACTTGGCGCCGCCTTGTTTGCCTTTAGTGCGTTGTCGATTAAAGAGTATTTTTGTTTCCAAATTAAAGCATTGTTACTGACACCGCTTGCCTTAGCCGGCTTTTGGTTCTGTACCGTGTTCGGACAAGATCAAATCAGCATTGCGTTTAGCATGACAGGCGCGATTTTGCTGGCCGTGGCCGCCTTCTCTAAATGGCGTATGCCGCTGCATTACGACATTGGTGATAAATCTCGTTACCAAATCTAAACGCCAATCGATGCTAAGAGCGCTTTTAACGAGAAACCGTTTTACAGAAGGCGCTTTACAAGAAACGGGTTAACAAGGACGTTAACACGCCGCATTTCAATGCGACATGAAAGACACGCCACCATATCTTGCCGTTGATCACACCTCCTACACCTTAGTCAGACACCCGCTAACCGTTTCGATACACTCCTCTTTATCCGCATTTTTGCGAATCTCCCACTTGCCGCCAAGATAAGAGAGTTGTGCTATGGAAGGAATCGATAAGCTACTCAAACCGCAATCCATCACCGTGATTGGCGCTTCTGATAATCCGTCGCGTGCAGGCAATGTGGTGATCCGAAACTTGCTCTCTGGCTCGTTCCATGGGCCCATTATGCCCGTTACCCCTAAGTACGATGCCGTTGCCGGTGTGCTCGCCTATCCCACCATTGATAGCCTACCTCGGGTGCCGGATTTGGCCATTGTGTGTACTCATGCCTCACGCAATGTCGACATCATTGAACAACTGGGCAAGAAAGGCGTAAAAGTCGCGATTATATTAGCCGCGGGAATGACCCACATTATCCATGATGATGGCAGCACCGAAGAAGATCGCATGTTTGCTATGGCGCAACGCTATAACATGCGCATTGTCGGCCCCAATAGCATGGGCTTGATTTTACCTTGGCTGAACTTGAATGCGTCTTTCTCCCCCATTGCCGCCAACAAAGGCAACATCGCCTTTATCTCGCAGTCAGCGGCGGTATGCACCACGATCCTCGATTGGGCAAAAAATAAAAGCATTGGCTTTTCCACTTTCTTATCTATTGGGGATGCCTGTGACATCAACTTCGCAGAACTGCTGGATACCCTGTGCCGCGACAGTAAAACAGAAGCCATTCTGTTGTATATCGATTCCGTGAAAGATGCGCGACGCTTTATGTCTGCGGCCCGCGCCGCCGCCCGAAACCGCCGTATTTTGGTGGTAAAAAGTGGCCGCACGCAAGCCGGCAGTGCTGCTGCTATGCTGCATACTGGCGGCCCAGCGGGCTTAGATGCGGTTTACGATGCCGCTATTCGCCGTTCAGGGATGTTACGGGTGAATAATACGCACGAACTGTTTGCAGCAGTGGAAACACTGGCGCACTCTGTGCCCTTGCGTGGTGAACGCTTAGCCATTTTAACTAACGGCGGTGGCCCTGCCATTATGGCCGTGGATGCGTTATCCGATCGCGGTGGGAAACTGGCGACACTCAGTGACGATACCGTCACCAAACTCTCGGCCTTTTTGCCGTCATGCTGGTCACAGGCAAACCCCATCGACATCATTGGTGACGCGGATATTCAGCGTTACGAACAAGCGGTAAACGTGTTGCTCGACAGCGATGATTTCGATGCCTTATTAATTATGCACTCGCCATCCGCCATTGCGCCTGGCAACGCAACCGCACAACGACTGGCAGAAGTCATCAAACAGCATCCTCGCAGTCGAAAATTCAACATTCTGACCAACTGGGCAGGCGAAGATGAAGCAATACAATCACGAAAAATCTTCACCGAAGCGGGATATCCTGCCTACCGTACCCCTGAAAGTGCCGTGTCTGCGTTCATGCATTTGGTCGAATACCGCCGTAACCAAAAGCAGCTGATGGAAACGCCGGTGTCCTTTGGTGAGATCCAAGCCAACCCACGCCATGTGCATGACATCCTCAACCATTTGCTGGCGCAGGGAGTCCACCAGCTAGAGACCCATGAAATGCGTCCGGTGCTGGAAAGTTATGGGTTTACGACCTTGCCCACGTGGATTGCCAGCGATCCTGCAGAAGCGGCGCATATTGCTAATCAAATCGGGTATCCGGTGGCGGTTAAGTTGCGTTCGCCAGACATTCCGCACAAATCTGAAGTCCATGGGGTCATGTTGCATCTGCGCAGTGCCGATGAAGTCGCCAACAGCGCACAAGCGATTTTAGATCGCGTCTCTGTGGAATACCCAGGGGCAAAAGTGGATGGCTTGCTGGTTCAGCGCATGGCCAAACGGACCGGCGCACAAGAGTTACGGATTTCTGTGCATAATGATGCCATTTTTGGTCCCGTCATCTTATTGGGTGAAGACACGGCAGAATGGACTATCCATAAAGACGCCGCTGTTGCCATTCCGCCGTTGAATATGGCGCTGGCGCGTTACATGGTCATCAATGCAATTAAAACCGGTAAGATCCGTCAGCGCAACCGACCCGAAGGGTTAGATATTCACGCCCTGTGTAAGTTGCTAGTAAAAATGTCACAGCTAATCATTGATTGCCCCGAAATCAAAACCTTTGATATTCATCCATTGCTGGCCTCAGGCGATGAGATGACCGTGATTGATGCCTCAATGAGCATCAAAGAATTTAAAGGCAACAAAGCCGCGCGGTTGGCCATTCGTCCTTATCCAAAAGAATTTGAAGAACACGTAACGCTGAAAGATGGCCGTAAAATTTTGCTGCGTCCTATTCTGCCGGAAGATGAGCCATTGCATGCAGATTTCATTTCCCATGTGTCCGTCGATGATCTCTATAAGCGTTTCTTCTCGGATGTCGGCGAGTTGAATCACGAAGCGTTAGCGAATTTAACGCAGATTGATTATGACCGTGAGATGGCGTTCGTCGCCGTTGAGATGATCCTTGACGATCAAGGTCAGCCTGTGCCGTCGATCATCGGCGTGACGCGCGCGTTATCTGACCCGGATAATACAGAAGCAGAGTTTGCTATTTTAGTGCGATCGGATCTTAAAGGGATCGGGCTGGGTAGCATTTTAATGAATAAGATCATTCGTTACTGTCAGAAGACGGGCTTGAAGTACATAACCGGTATGACGATGCCCGCCAATCGCGGCATGATCATGTTAGCGCAAAAAGTCGGTTTTCAAATTGATATTCAAATGGAAGATGGCGTTGTCGAGATGCTGCTGCCGTTGCAATCGACGCACCAGTTGTAACTTCTATGCAATAGATCTCACTTCTTTTCAGCGTAATATATTATGATTCGGCCAAATCTTTTTAATTGATAGGGAATCATCATGATTAAAGCGCTTATTGCCGCGATTAATGGACGTAGAGAGATACACTTTAACTACAATGGGGTAAACCGAATTGCGCATCCGGTCGCAATCGGTGAATCTGATCAAGGGGATATTGTATTACGCTGCTATCAAGCGGAAGACAGCTTTGTACCATCAGCACAGGCGTGGGATGTTTGCCGTCTTGAAGACATATCATCGTTATGCGTCGATGATAACGTGTTCGCCAATGATCCTCCGGGTTATCGTCACAGCGATGAATCGGTAGAACAACACATGCGTAAAGTGTACGCGAGACTATGACTAGATCATGAATTAGGGATACCTCTACTCAGGAGCCGATACACGGATGGCTCCTGAGAAATCCCACCAGCCAAAGTTACTCACTGACGCGAATATCGCTATTTTTCCATAATGTTGGTAGTTGCTTAATACACCAGGTTTTCGCTTTCCCCATTTGCCCGCGATGCCACGCCATCACTATCTCGACTTCATTGGCCGGTTGTTGACCAATCATTGCCAGTTCTCCCCGTTCAATCGCGCTCTTCGCATAGGCATAAGGCAAGGTTGCGACACCCAGACCGGCTTTCAATGCCACCAGCTTGTCGTGCATACTCGATACCGTCAGTAAGGGTTGGTCATCAAGAATATTGTGTGTAATGGGCGGTAGACTGCGGGCGGTATCTGCCACGGCAATGCTGCGATATTGTTTACGTGTCGCCGGATCAAGCGGATTCGCCTCTTGATGGATAGGATGCGACGGATGGGCAACCCAAACCACATCAACGTAACCTATAGGCTGGGTTTTGACATCTTGCTGAGACAGCGTTTGAGAAGATGCCAGAATAATATCCGCCCGGTCTTGCGCCAAGGTTTCCCATGTACCGGCAAGCGCTTCTTCTTTTAATTTCAGTTTGGTTTTGCTTTGTTTCGCCAGCGATTCCACCAGCGGTAATAAACGATCAAGCGTGATCAGACTATCGTAAGCAATAGTGAGTTCCAGTTCCCAACCGTGTGCGAGCGCACTGGCATCTGCCACCATTTCATCCGCTGCGGCCAATAAGGCACGTCCGCGTTGCAGTAATAACTGACCCGCCTTAGTAAAAACGGCACGATGCCCTGAACGGTCGAAAATCACCAAATCCAAATCTTGTTCCAGCTTTTGCACCTGATAACTTAATGATGAAGGCGCTCTCCCCAATTCCTCTGCTGCAGCGGCAAAACTGCCTCGACGTTCTATGGCATCCAGAACCAAGAGGGCTTCAAAAGACAGTAACTTATTCACGCATTCTCCTAACAGCATTCGGCGATAACCGTTCAATCATAACGAAAAACGATACTCATTCAGTAAAAAACCTTTCTAACCCTGCGTTATCCCCGACTCATCGCCAAAAAGACACGTTAATTAGCCATAACACATCTTATTCACGCTACAGAATGAATATTCACAATATCTTGTACTACCCCGAGGATTTTCATACCAACATGATAACTTAATCATATAAATGACTACGTTATGCCATGCGAACAGAAAGATTCACGGGAAATTGATCTATGCCAATATTCCGTTTTAGACATTCCACTAGATTCATAGCATAAACGCTGAAACAGTCAAAAATATACAATACAACATCAACATAGCGCCACTTATCGTGATGTGTTGAATGTTCATCTTACCCATGGAAGGCTTCACGTTGCAGTGGATACGCTGTACGTAAGAAGTTGCAATAAGGAATGTTAAATGGAACACCTTTCGCAGTCACTCACGCAGACCATGACGTATATTAAACAGTGCACGTCGCAACTGATGGCCACCCACGGCGTTGCGCCTAATCAGATCTCTATGCAGCGTGTAACAAAAATTGCTTCGATTGAAGCGATTGAACTTGAGCATGCGGCAAAGCAAATCAACGCGATTCAAAAAGATCTGCTTCGCGCAATGCAAGCTCTTGAAACGAATCAGACCGACGTCGCTCACGCCGCGTTACGCCATGCCTTGGTGCAGTTGAATCATGAAAATCAGCACCAAACCGCCTTTCCCTATTCGCCGTTAGATGCCCAACATGCGCTAGCGAATGATCCGGCCTTGGCCGGTTAAGTGATACCCAAACACGCTCAATCCAAGCGATCTACCCGTTCGAACTGATATGCCCTTATTCATCTGAATTCTTATAACAATATGTAACCCACAAGGAATCTGCCGGATAGCGTACATTTTACTATGTCCTGTCTCTATCCGGCCTTTTTTTGCCGCTTTCAGTCACTAACGATTATGCTTAAAGATAAATACTCACTTATTTTTAAAGCCTTATCGGTTATGCATGGACAGTGACTCAACAGATATAAACGTAGCGCCGACGCCCGATAATCCTTCGATAAAGTCCACCCGTCGTCCCCCTAAACGCCGGAGGATCGCCTATGCGTTCATTTTGATGGGTATGTTGTGCCTTATTCCCGTCGTTGTCCTGCCTTTTTGGCTAGCCGCCATGGGGATACAACTTCATGCGTTGTCTGGCGTTTCATTGGGTAAGCAATCCCATATTCAATACCTCTCATTATCCATTCATGATTACACCGTGACCTTGCATGATCTGTCGTTAACCCATGCGATAGATGACAACGCGGCCATCTCTGGCGCTGCGTGGCAATTGCATGCGCCGCAGGTTGAGATTCAGTTACCGCTTTCGCTTAATCAGACGCTTGATCCGGTTAACGTAACATCGGTAACCCTCGCGGATGCCTCGATAACGCTGGTTAACCTGAATGCACCCTATGTCTTCAATGGTCATGCCCAACAGATAGTGCTGGGCTTATCAGGTCCAAATGAAACTAAACAAAATGAGGCTGAACAAAGCGAGCCGCACTATGACCAGATCCTGAAGGATGTCGACCTGGTGCTAACGACCGATCCCTTCGTGACACTGACGGGGACAATAAAGGGCGGACAACTTGATCTGTTCTTTCCACAAGATACCGCGCATAACCGCTATCCGATTGCCGTGCAAGCCGGACAGTTTTCGCTCAGCTGGCAAGCCCATGACACACCGCTTGCCGTGCACCTGACTCGCATTGAGCCGCAATGGCCGACCGTGATCCGTGATTTCGCACAATATGGCGAAGATATCACGCTACGCATGAATATCGAACAGCCCATCGCGACCATGAAGATCACGGCTAAATCGCTGGTGCTGGATCAACCCGTGCACCTGCCGACCTTCATCGAAACACCAGATACCCGCCATCAAGGAATACATCTCGGTCAAACCATTGCGCATCTCGCACAGCTTCCGTTGCGAAAAGTGAAAGTCGCACACTTCACTTATGGGCATTTACTGTTGCAATCCAAGGTGGTGATTGAAACGCCGCATTTTCGCATGAACAAACCTGATCGTAAGGCGCGCTTACACATTAAAGGGAGAGCGTTATGGCCCAATCCCTATCGCATCAATGTGCTGGTGAAACATCGTGATGCCGAGCAGGCGCATATCGCGGGGTCAGCCACCGGTCCAAAAGGCAATACGGTGCACTGTGAGGCGGAGGTTAGTTTTACCAGCCCATTGCCAAAACAGCTGTCATGCAACGCCGACATCAAACAAACCAAAGACATTACCGATAAATTTCAACTCGCAGCGATGCCGAATGTGATCCTCAATGCGCCCGTCACGCTAACGGCAACGCAAACAGCCATCACACAAGACACAGTCATTAAAGAAGCGCAGTATACGTTGCAGTTCTCACTACCCGCCCATATGCAGTTACACCTACCCACGGCCATCGTGCCTGATGCGTTATTTCGCCGCTCTCTGTCAGGCAACAACCAGAACCAAGCCAACGTTCAAAGCCGATCCAATACGCCGTCTCGGTTTGCTATCAAGACGGATAGAACCTTAGCCTTTACCGTGCACTATCAGCAGGATCACGTCCAACCCCAGCAAGGGCGACTCACGATCGACTTGAATCCTGTTCCTGAAGCACTCACCGTGTCGACCTTATTGGCCCAGCCCAGCACACAATCAAGCCATGATCCACACACTCAAACAGGCGACCAAGCCGATAACCTTCTAGGCATCAACATCACAGCATTGCACTGTAACATGCCGATCAATCATACCCTTGATGACAAACCGCCGCAGTGTCACTTGAAATCGACGATTCATGGGCAACTACGGGCCCTGTATCCAAGTCCTACCACGTCATTAGACAACATAACGCTAGATACCATGCTGAAAGGCTATTGGACGCCTCAAGGGCTGCATGCGGAATGGCACAATACCCGTTTGCAGATTGCACAGGCCAACATCAAGCAAGGGGGACGCTGGGTAGAAGCCAAAGCCGATAATATCCAGATCGATGCCAAACATTGGCACTTGTCGGTGTTAACCGAGGCAAAGCCTAAGCAGGCCAAGGTATCAGTCACATTACCCCACCAGCCACTTACCCTCAAAGCCAAATTATCGGCTAAACAGATAATCAGTGATGGCGATGACTCAGACAAACAGATTAAAGCCATTCGCCGCACCACCACGAAAGCGCAACTTCCGGTGCAGCACTATACGGGTCAGCTTGCGATGACCTTGTCGGAACTGCAGTTCTCGCTCCTCACATCTGACAATACCTCGCTTACTTCACCGTCTAGCACGGCTACTAACAAGACAGCAAAAAAGAGACTGACGCCATTTACGCTGCGCAGTGCGTACCATCTCAAGCTGACACCCTCTCAAAACAAACAACGTTTACCCACCTTGCAGACGGAAGGGCAAACCACGCTGAATCACCGTCATGTGGATCTCGATGGAACACTGTATAGCCATCGTTATACGGGGCTTCGCCGTGCTGATTCGCGTAAGACTGATTCACACCGCACCGATTTACTGAGCTTCAGCGCCCGCTACAATTGGCAGCGCAACAACGCCGACATAACGTTACACCGTAATGATATTCACTTTTCGTCTAAGCAATCGCTGAAGAAATTCTACTTACCGCATCTACCGGTAAATTATGATCTGCATGCTGGCAAGATCAGTTTTGATGCGCGCATTCAGTATCGCCCGTCTGCCAAGCCCAATTGGCAAGCGCGGTTCGGGGTGTTTACCCATAATTTAAGTGGCTATGTGGATAACATACACTTTGCTGATCTGAATCTGGCAATGACCAGTGAAGTGACGCCACAAGGCCTGCGTTCGCTACAACCCATTGGGCTAAACGTCGGCTACCTGCATGCCGGGATCCTCTTGGAAAACCTGTATGCCAACCTCTCATTTGATACCTCACGTTCGGCTTATCGTTTATATCGTGCTAATGCCTATATGCTGGGGGGGAGCGTGAGCCTGCACGATGTAAGCAGCGACAGTGTCATGAACATCCCCCCAGCCCCCGTGATCGTACAAGGGATACACCTCGACCAGTTGGTCGCGTCACTTGAGGCGAACGATATTGTGATGACAGGGGTTGTAGATGGACGATTGCCTTTGTCATTTCAGGATGGGAGCCCTGTGATCGAACACGGTTCGCTCCATGCCCGTTACCCCGGCGGGATACTCAAATACAAAGAAGAGTCTGCAATCGCCAAAAACATTGAAGCGGCGGGTGAACAAAACTTACTGGTAGTGGGAAAGATTCTCAAAAATTATAACTACCACACGTTATCCGTTCATCTAGACTACTCTAAAGAAGGAGAATTGAGGACGAAGGCCGCATTCAAAGGGCACAATCCTGATGTATTAGCGGGTCGACAAGTCAACGTCAACCTGAGTCTCCAAGAAAATATTCCAGCACTTATAAAAACCATGAACATGATAGATTCATCAAAGCTGGAAGCCTTGTTTTTAAAGCAGATGGGTGTGGATGAGTAGCATTTTGCGCTTGTATTTGACATTGATAACGATATCGCTGGGTATGGACATGCTGACCACGGGGTGTAACCCCCCTGTCGTACGCGCATGGCGTGCTCATTGAAGGTTGTAGCTCATGGATATTCAACTTAAGCTGTCTTACATACCGACTTACCTCACGGCGTACCTGCCGGTGCTCTGGCTGTTACTGCTTCTGCTCAGTAGCAACTTAATGGGGTGTACACCGACGGTTCAGGTCACCGCATCGGATAAACCGATTGAAGTAAACTTAAATATAAAAATAGAACATGAGATTCGAATCAAAGTCGATAAGGAAATTGACGAGTTATTCAGCGACGATGACGTCTTCTAACTGGGCAAGGAGTTTGCCATGAAACGCTTACTGCTATTTTTCATTGCCGTGTTCATGTCTTGCAGCGCGTTTGCGCTTGATCTCCAACAAGCCAAAAGCCAAGGCTTGGTGGGTGAAGCCAGCACAGGCTTGATTGCCCCGATAACAGCCAGCCCCTCTCAAACGGTGCGCGCCTTAGTGTCTGACGTGAACCAACGTCGCAACGCCAAGTTCAAACAAATTGCCGTCTCTCATGGGTTAAGCGTGAGAGAAGTCGGCCATCTTGCCTATAAAAAAGCGGTAGAACGGACCGTTCGCGGCCATTACTATCAAGACCCTTCAGGAAAATGGGTGAAGAAATAGTGATGAAGAATTAGCGAAGCTGATATAGCACACCCCCGTCAATCATCCCTACCGCCCTTTCTTGTTTCCCTGCCTCCCTTGTGTTAAATGTCTCTCCGCCCAGCATTCAATGCTGCTTTAACCCCTTTCAGATTTTCTTAACCCTAGCTTCAATATATTCAACTCTGACTTAACTATCATTGGCCCTATAATTGCTGTCCTTTTACTTCCCTTTTGTCTACTGATGAAACGATGACGACACGACATTCTCTTTTTACGTCGATTTTTCACCCTGCGCGGAAAACCGATTGGTTGTTTTACGGCGTTGCACTCCTATGTTTATTGCCTTTTATCAGCTCGCCAATTGCATTGGTATTGGGATTTAGCCTTGCCACGCTCGGGCTTGTTCCTACCCAATTTAACCTCGCGGCTTTAACCAAAAAACTGCTCTCTTATTCCATTATCGGTTTAGGCTTTGGGATCCACCTAGATCAAGCCATCAGCGCCAGCAAAGAAGGCTTTGGTTTGATCGTCGCTTCCATCTTTTGCACCTTGATACTGGGATTTGTATTAACACGGCTGCTAAAGATCGAACAAAAAACCGGTCACCTGATCGCATCAGGTACCGCGATTTGTGGCGGCAGCGCCATCGCAGCCGTCGCACCAGCGATCAATGCCCGTGACGATCAAACCTCTATCGCGCTGGGTACCGTGTTTGTGCTTAATGCGATCGCGTTATTTGTGTTCCCGATCATCGGTCACTTTTTTGAAATGAGCCAACACGCTTTCGGGACATGGGCGGCGATTGCCATTCATGATACCTCTTCCGTTGTCGGTGCTGCGGGCGCTTACGGTGATGAAGCGTTAAAAACAGCGACGACCCTGAAACTGGCGCGTGCGTTGTGGATCATCCCCATTGCCTTTTTGAGTGCCGTCTTGTTCAAGGGCGATAACAAGAAAATCAGCGTTCCATTTTTTATTCTTTTTTACTGCGTGGCTATTTTGATTGCACACTTCTTGCCCGATCTACAGTTGTTCTATGACATGGTCTTTGCTGCATCCAAACGTCTGTTAGTAGTGTGCTTGTTCCTCATCGGTTCAGGGATCACCATCCAGAAAATGCGCGCGGCCGGTTTTCAACCATTACTCTTGGGGGTCATGCTGTGGTTTAGCATTGGCGGGGGGTCACTCGCCTACATTTTGTGGCAGAGCTAAAACTCACGCCAACGCGAGAGACTGATGCAAAAACCAGCTCATAAAGCATATCGTTGAAACAAAGGAACCAGGCCACGTGCCTGGTTTTTTATTTAGGTAATGGCAATGACGTGATAAGGGATTACATTTTATATTTTGCGGAATCAGACGAATGGCATGATGGCGAAACCGGTTGCCCCGTCGCGCGTCGTACACCAACGATCAATAGAATCAAAAAGGCGGTAAAATCTAAAATCGCACTCGTTATCCCCGATGTCATCAATGATGCCACCAGCATACTGATCACAATGGCTATCCATAATAGCATACGTATTCCTCCCCCTGATTGAACGCTTTCTTTTCGTTTTGCTTTATGTCTTTTATGATTATTAACGAAATGCACAGCGTCAGAAATTCGCTTTCTCTCTATGACAGAGAGTTTAGTTATAACGGGATAAATGTGTTTTATCGATTCGTTATAATAGAGGGGCTTTCAGGCAATAAAAAAGCGGAAACACTCCGCTTTTTTATTGAATAGAAGTATAGAAACGCGTGTTGACCGAGGGGATGAATACCGCTTATTCCTCCCAGCCATATTTACGCACAAACATGGTGTAAGCCGCTAAAGAGTCATCATGCAATAAAAGATCATTTTCATCCGCATTTGGAACCACGGTCAGCGACTTTTTAATACCCGGTAACGCGTTATACAGATTCTGCGGTAACTCAACCGGTACCATGTCATCGTCTTCCGCCGCAAGCAGCAGCACAGGACCGTCAAAGGCTGTCAGCAATTCATAGTTATCTAACTGCTCTAACGAATCAGACATCGATACGTTGTGCTTAAAGGCTTCGGGTAACCAACTCTTCGGTAACCACGGGAAGCGATTTTTAACCGCAGTCAGTTCCTCAACGGTGGTCACCGCCCCTTCAAGGACCACGGCATTCACATTCAATTGCTGCTCTTTCGCGATTTCCGCCACCAAGAAACTGCTCATCGCCGTACCGTGTACAATCATGAACTCATTCTTGTAATTTTTCTTACTGTACTCAAACACGGATTTTGCATCTTGCTTCAATTGCGTCAGTGACGGCCATGTTCCGTGGCTGTCGATGCCCCGGTTTTTAAACATGATGACATTCAAGCCTAAGAAGGCAAATTGCCCCATAATATCAACGTCATTTTCGCCATCACGGAATGGTGAACCACCGAAGTAGATCACGGTGTTCTGACTGTCTTCTACCGTTAAGCGCACACCTTTACTGATGAAGCCATCGGGGTGAATGATACTCAAAGGATCCAGTTCATGCTTGCTCGGTTTATACCAGTCTGCGGTTTGGTATTTTTCCACATGCAATGGATGGCTAATTTTATGTGTTAATAAATCATCCGTTTGTACGGTTGAACTACAACCAAACAATACCAACATCAGCGCCCCGGATATCGCACCGCGACGTAAAGCAGAAAAAACCATGAGTGGAAAACCTAAGTGATTGAGTAATATCTATTAATATTACGTAGTTCATCGACTCAACTCACCTATCAATCTCTTTTTTCGCGACTGAAACCCACTAATTGCCGGCCTTGTTGCATACTTTATCATTAACACGTCATTGACGTATTACGTAATAGCAAAAGGCGGTTATCTGCGTTTAAACCGTAAAAACCAAACAATTATTTAAATTGCGCACGAAAGACAGAAGGAGTGATCCCTTTTACCGTTTTAAAGTGGCGGTTAAAGTTAGATAAATTATTAAAGCCACTGCGCTCAGCAATGATAGAGACAGGTAATTGGCTATTCACCAGTAACTCACACGACTTTCCTACTCTAAAGCGTTTGAGGTGATCGGAGAAACTTTCTTGAAAGTGCCGTTCAAACAAGCGATAAGCCGAGCTTTCACTCATATGAAGATGTTGACACAAATCGCGGATTTTGATCGGTTTCGCGTAATGCTTTTCAATGTATTTTCGTGCGTGATCAACCCGTTTTATCGATTCATCATCGTCGCTGATTTTTTGAAAACCATAAGAGTTCACCGACAAGGTCGTCGCTTGTTGATCGTCCGATAGCACCGTCAGGGTGCGTAACACCTGAAGCAATTGATGGTGAGGGTCTAAGCGATCAATCTGACCGAGTAGTTGAAAGACATGCTCTGCCGTCTGCTCGCTGAACTGTAACCCATACGCAGAACGCTGAAGCAGGCATTTCAGCACATTCAATTCAGGCATGGCATATTGCAGCGCTTCAATCCATTGATGGCGAAACCATAAGATGATCGAATAATGGCCCTGTTCTACCTCACCATTAATTGCGCCGGTGAGCATGTGCGGTAACCCCGGCCCATACAGTAACAAACTGTTGTGCCTTATCTGTCCGACGTCATCCCCCGCAAAGTAACGCGCATTCAACACACTATTAGGATCTCGATAAAGCACGAGTTCATATTCTGCATGATAGTGCCATGAGCATGTAAACGCTTCCTTTTTCACTTTGCAATGGTACTGCTTAACCATCCAATTAAAATCAGCATTGTTGAGTACATTTTCTATCGATGGTTTCATTGATCTTCCTCCCTGTTCATCCAGAGCAAGGTATCGATATAATCAATCTCTGTCAAAAGTGAACACATGATTGATAGAAAAGTATCAGTAGTCGGTGGAATCGCATCAATCAACCCGATCAGAATTGGATAGACTAACGCTGTTTTCACGTGTCTGGCCAGACGTCGTTTCAGGTATCTAGGAAGTATCAAGGAATAAGCATGTTTAAAAACAAAACAGCGTGGCTATTTATTTTCACGGCGTTCGTATCGGGCTTATGCGGTTCATTTTTCTATCCGCTGTCGAGCTTATTCATCATCGAAGCATTGGGAGCCAGCCCTGCTATGCTGAGTATATACATGGTACTCAGTGTCTGTGCATCTGTGGTCGTATCACAATATATTGCCATTCAATCTGATAAAAACTGGCGCCGTAAAACTATCTTATTAACCGCACTCTCCTGTTATTTGATCACCGTGGTCAGTTTTTCGGTGATCCGTGATTACTACCTGGCCGTAACCGTGGCCATGGTGTTTGGCAGTGTCAGTGGGGCGATATTTGGTCAACTGTTTGCGCTTGGACGAGAATTTGCTGATCGTCACTTGGAAGACAGCACCTCATTTCTGGGCATCATGCGAGCAGGCATTGCGATTGCTTGGGTTTTTGGCCCACCGTTGGCCTTTATGCTCAAAAGCGCATTTGGCTTCAGTGCCTCTTTTCTGGTCGCAGGGCTTGTCACTGCATTAACCATCGTCATCACACTCATTTGCATTCCAGGTTCGACACAAAATCCAGCCCAGACGAAGAGTGATGGTATAGACGACCAACAAACAGCGCCAACGAATACAGCACTCGACACATCAGAGTCCGTCCAGCAACGTGTATTGAATAAGCGCATCGTGATCTTTTCTGTCGCGGTGGTCTTGATGTTTGCGGCCAGCAACCTCTACATAACGGTGATGCCGTTGTACTTATCACAGGAATTGATGATCGGCACACAGTGGGTAGGTATATTGTTTGGTCTCGCCGCCTTTTGTGAAATCCCCATTATGATGAATGCCGGTAAACTGGCACACCGCTTTGGCACGTTACGGGTATTGAATGTCGGACTCATCAGTGGCTGCCTGTTCTATATCGGGATGATTAATCTCTCCGACTTAGGTAGCTTCATGGCACTGCAAATCTTCAACGGTATTTTCATTGGCCTGACCGCCACACTCGGCATGGTCGCGATGCAAGACATGATGAAGCACCGATTAGGGACGGCCTCAACGCTGTTCTCTAGCCTATTGCAAATCAGTACCCTGATGGCCAGTTTGTCCATTGGCGTGGTCGGCGAACTGTTCAGCTATTTTGGCGCCTTTTATGTCAGCTTGACCAGCGTCTCGATGGCTTTCATCATCCTGACCTATTTAATCGTCTCTGACCGTAAAGCAGAACGAAACGCTATCACGTCTTCGGCTTGTTAACGCTCAGGGCGGGTTGCCCCTCCTTTTTCCGATAAATGCGCCAGCCCCGCACAATACAGAGTAAAAGGACCATCCATCATATCGAGGCTCAATGCCTCGGCCTCTGGGTTGCAATAATGTGCATGGGCAAAACCGTGCAAATAGTCCACCAGCAAATGTAACGCATCCTTGGCTTGAGCCTCACTCAACGCCAAGGGTGCGATGATGTGTTCAAAACGCGCAATGAACACGTTGGCCGGCCCGCCATCCGGTAAACTTAAAAACGTGTCGAGCAAACCGGGATACGTCGTCAGCAACGTGAGATAACTGCGACATAATGCATGCAATTGTGTTTGCCACTGTTCAACCGACGCACAGGCAATGTCTTGCTGAATGTCGGGTTGGTCTATCGCTTCAATCAACGACACACAAATCGCCACTTGTAACGCCTGTTTGTTTTTGAAGTAGTGGTAAATCGCCATCGCATCCACATCCAGCGCACTAGCCAATTGGCGAATACTCGGCATTTTCCCCTGCGGCTGCATCAGGTCTTTCGCCGTTGCTAAAATATGTTCTGCACTTAATGGTGCCTGCTTACCACTCGGCCGTCCCCGCTTTTTATCCTTGACAGACATTTCTCCACCTCGCTACACTTTGATAAATTCTACAGTGTAGAATTTTGTATTAATCACCTGACGAATGCAAGTCCGTTCAATCTTTGGAGTTAAGATGTCTAACATTGTTTTTATTGCGACGAGCTTAGATGGCTACATTGCCGATCAACACGGCAGCATTGACTGGTTGCATGCCATTCCCAATCCAGACGGTATCGACATGGGGTTTGGTGCGCTGATGGATCGCGTCGATGCGCTTGTGATGGGACGAAATACGTTTGATATCGTCATGAGCTTTGGTTGCGACTGGCCGTACACGAAGCCAGTGTGCGTGTTGAGCAATACAATGACATCTGTACCTGCGGGGTACGAAGACAAAATCTTTCTGATGAAAGGCGATGTGCCTGAGATTTTACCAGTATTGCATGACAAGGGTTTTCATGATCTTTACATTGACGGTGGCGTGACGGTTCAGCATTTTTTGCAAGCCGACATGATTGACGAATTGATCATCACAACGATTCCCGTCCTGTTAGGTGGCGGTTCACCGCTGTTTAGTGAACTCGCTTCCCCTCTGCATTTTAGCTTAGAGAAAAGCGAAACCTTCTTGAATGCTATCGTGCAGAACCACTTTGTTCGTCAACGTTAATACCGTATTGATCAGATACCAAACACAAAAAGGGCTACCGAAGTAGCCCTTTTGTTTTTTTGCCGTTAGCATCCTGATCGGTTGTTCAAGATAGCCGTCGGTTCACTTACACTTCTGGTGCAGGCTCAACAGGTGGTGTTGGCTCTAGCGGAGGCGTAGGTTCTACAGGTGGCTCAGGAAGCACCGGATCAACCACTTCTTCATCTTCTGGGTCACGCAATTGTAGGAACCAGTAATCAGCATTGTAGTGATCTTCAGGGCTTACGATGAACGTATCGCCCAAGTGGTAGAACTTGGTACCGTTATCAACCTTCTTAGGCAGTTGATACATGTACTTGTTGCTCTCCCAGACACCATGCTCATCACGAATCGCTGTACCTTGGTTGAATACTGCAAACACCTCATTAGGCACATTCACATTTTCAATCAGGAACTGGTTACCGTCCATCATGCGCGTTTTCGGACTGTGGTTACCAATCAGTGTTTCACCGTTTTTGTTGAAACGCTGATAGCTAACACGCTGCTCAATGATGCCTTCAATTTCAACATCAACGATTTCAGCCACGTCAAATACGTTTTCGCGCGCGCCATTCACGATACGGGCCGCACTGAAGACCACGTGGCCATCCGGTTTACGCGCCGCTACACCGTACACATCACTGGTGGAGGTCACGACACCATCCGTAAACAGGTGAACTTTTGGCAATTCAGCCACGGAATCCCATAGCCAGTAACCAATACCGTCCCATGACCCTTTACGTGCAATCATACAGCCAGCCGCTGAATCACGCAGGTTATCCGCCGCCGCAAGGCTGAAAGTATCAACGCTGCGACAGTAGAACTCTGCATCACCCGGAATGGTCAATTCTTGCGTCACAATCGCGTGCGTTTCTAAATCAAACTCACTGAGCATCGGTGCAACGTAACCGCTAGACGACGAGTCCATGTTTTTCGTGTTCAACACAGTAATTTTCTGTGTGTTAGACGGTGTTTGAATGCGTGCGCCTTCCATTTCACCTTTTATTGTCCATGCTTCGGTAGCAAAGTCATACACGTAAGCCGTGGCGGTATTGGTATAGCTATAGCTACGAATAGACACAAAATCACCGTTTGGTGAGAACGCAAAGCTATCGGAAGAGAAGTTAAACTCATCGTCCGGATAACCCGTACCTGTCATATTGACAGCCGTTAACGTCCCATCGGCAAGGTTGTAACGGTAGTTAACAGTATCACCACTGTGTGGATTATCGCTGTCCGTTGACGTTACCAACAATACATAGCCGTTGCTTTCATGGATAATTTGGTTGTTCGCCAACTCTTTATCTGACGCCGCCATAACAAACACAGGCGTAGACTCACCTGCCGCTGTCACTTGCGTCACATACAGACCGTCTTGCTCTGCGCCTTCAACCGTCCAGAAACGATAAAGGACATTGCCGCTCTGAATCGCTTGTACCATGGTCGCTGAATCACCCGCCGGTGCTTGCGCGGTGACACGGTGCCACTGGTACACGTCGTCGTTTTCTAGCACGTTAACGTTAATTTGTACCTTGCGCTTGCTGTCGTAAGCGGTGTCAATCGCACCAATTTCTACAAGGATATTTTGCAGTGCAGGTGGGACGTCATCAATCGACAAGACATCTTGACCTGCACGCACACCGTGGATCAAGTCGGCTTCTTTATCCATTTCAGCAATCTGGATACCAGACGCATCTTGCAGCTCGCGCAAGCCATAGGCTTCGAAATCGGTTTCATCGGCTGATGCTTCAAATACGTGCTGAACACCGTTTGAACGCGTAAAGGTGAAGCCGTAACCGATAGACTCGCCTTCTTTCACGACTAACATGCCATCTTCAAAGCGTGGCGTTGATGACACGATGCGCGGTGCAATCACGTGAATGGTATCTTCTAGCGTCACACCATTGTACGTCGCCGTCACTTGCGCCGTGCCTTCCAAGACGCCCACGGCAACGCCGTTTTCATCAATGGTCAGGTACTCTGGGTTTAAACTTGCCCATACAATCTCATCCGTAATCGCAGTCACGCTGCCATCATTGAATTCCGCATTCAGGCTAAGTTGCACGGTTTCTTCTCGTGAAATCGTACCATTTGGCAGGTTAATGCTGACATTGACCAGTTTCGCTACAACCGTAAATACTTGCTCGGCTGCGATCTCACCCAATGATGCAGAAAGTGTTGCCACACCCACACCTTTTGCCAAGAACTGACCGTTTTCTAGCGATTCCAATACCGCTGCATTGCTAGATACCCACTCAACCTGATCGCTCACATCCAAGGCAAAACCATTTTGGTTCACACCTTCTGCAATGACCGACACATAATCATTGAGGAATTGCTCAGTGCTGTCTGAGGCTAAACGCAATGATGCGAGAACCGCTTCCGCCGCATTGAAGGTCACCGACGAGGTAGCACCTTGATAATGGGCTGTCAGTTCAACTTCACCCGCTTTAACAATTTGTGGTAGACCATCGATAACGACAATGGCATCGGCAGGCGACGCCGTCCATGACACAGACGGTGTCACGTTGGTGTTACTTTCGTCAGACCACACCGCGTTAACCACGGGCGAAAGCTTATCGCCTACAGCAACCGTTTCACCAATGTCCGTCAGTGTAATGGATTCAAGCAACGCTTCTGCGCTTGAAACAAACGTGACTTGCGTGCTGGTGCCGTTAAATTCAGCCGTTAGCGTAATGGTGCCCAATGCGGCAACGCGCAACTGGCTATCTACCGCTTCTAGTGCATTCGCAGGGCTGACGCTAAAGGTTGAAAGTGCACTGATATCCGTGCTGGTTTCATTCGACCACACGGCTTGTACCGATGGCGTGAAGACATCACCCAAACGCACACGGCTTGGCACACCCGTGATCACCATATTTTCAATCACAGGCAATACCGTTCCTGGCATCACCACGTAATCGTACTGTGATTGCCACGCAGGCAGATCACGGAAACGGTAAGATTCTTGATCGATAAACCAAGTATCAGCAAATAATGCATCCCATGCCGTCTGGTAAGGCGTGATATTTTGTGTATACCACTCTTCCCAATTCGCATCGGCTAATAATGCACGCAACCAAACAGTGCTGTTATCAAATCCCGCCATCGATGCAGAGTGATCAATGACAGATTTCAAACCGACACCGTGACGCACGACCAATAGTTCTGCTACATCACGATCGACAGCTTGATAATTATTCCACTCTTTCTTGGTGACATAATTATCATTGTTAGCATCCGCTAAGACATATTCAACCGTAGAGAAGTTTGAAATAAGCGTTTTGTTATTTTCGCTAGCAAAAGCCTCTGCCAGGCTAATACCTGCGTATTGATACAAAATAATATCATTACGTGTGGCATGATAAGTGACCGGTTGATCTTTAATTTGATCAAAGTCTGTTTCAGAGATAGAGGCATTAACGGAATATTGGCCGTTGTCGTCTGTATCAACCGTGGCCAACAGGTTGGTACCTGCGTAAATCGCCACTGTCGTGTTTGCCATGGATCCATTATAGACAACACCGCTGAAGGTAATGTCATTAAATGTTTCTGTCGTTTTATCCACAACATCATCATTATCTGAACCACATGCCGTCAACATAACAATAAGCGGAACACTCATCAAAGTATGCTTATACATTTATTCTCCTTGATATATATGCATAACAAAATTACAACGCGCCATTTCACCCTATTGTTCTCGTTCAAACGCCCTTTCTTTTTAAACGCTTGTTATTGTGAAACAGGGTTTAGCGCAAATTAGCCAACTTAAAATAAGTCAATAAAATAGAAGTCAATCAATAAGCAAAGCAGTCTAGCTAGGCGATAGATTTATTATCCCTTTCTATTTACGGCGCAGAATAACGACCACGCATGACTAACTCAAGGTGTAAAATAACACGCAGAAAATAAGACAATATTGTCCGACCATGAATCTGACAAGAAGGACAGCAAGTAATGACCACTTAAATTACAAATATATTTAACACATTATAATTAACCGAAAATCATCACCTTATAAAAACAATCAAATCAACAGTGGTTCTCGTCGTCTCGCGACCCTGCAACTGCCCATATACTCACTTACCTGCGTGTTTTGAATTCACTCGCATTGAATTTTATAAATATGGCGTCACCCGTGATGATGTTGATAGAAGTATTTGGTTGCTTTTTTAGGCTTAGATCACCCTAAGTAAGAGATATGCTGTTTGTCAGATACATAAAATTCCTCGTATTGCATGAAAAACACACATCTTGTTGAGTTAAAATTTGCTCAAAATTGACGCAGTGTCTACAGGTAAACCATCTCACTTACCCCACGTCAAGCCATCACTGATTTAACTGTATATATATACAGCCCTCTATTTTGACGCTAACATAGTGCGCGTTGACCATACACCATCGCGTAATAACGTTGAAATACATAGGCAGTGCGAATATATGACGATTTTTTAAGCACCATGTGCTGCCAATTTCGGCGAACACGCACCGATATACTATTTAAGAGCATCAATCTTACCGCTTAATGATAGACTTAATAACTATAGGCAACACATCAACCGGCATGAGTGAACGATCTCTTTCCCTCTACTCATGCCAGGCGGTTTGTAGATACATGCGGTTTTAGATAACACTTTGCATATATCCGTTTTTACATAACAAACACCCGTTTCACCGTTTTCATTTAGGAGTTTTCATGCAAAAGATTTTTGCATTGGTTGGCCTGCTACTGTTAGCCGGTTGTTCAACAACAGAAACCATTCACACTGACAGCCAGTGCATTGGGGCCATGACGACACAAGAAGCGTATGGCCACCTTAATCCCAACCATTTCACCGTGCAGGTGCTCGCGCTGAAAGAAGAGCGCCAAGCCGATGTGAAGCAATATATTCACGGTATTCAGGGGCAAGACCCGATCTGGGTAAACTGGAAACGTAGCCAAGGTTACAACTGGTACGCCGTGATTTATGGGGACTTTGAAACGAAAGACCAAGCCAAAATGATGATTGAACAATTGCCTGCCGACGTTCGCCAGCAAGGGCCGTTCATTCGCAGCTTTGCCGACGTACAGGCTGATAAACAAACGGATGTCTTCCGTTTGCGTTAATGCTCAAACACTGTTGCCAACCACACCTGCATGACATGGGTAATACCCAAAGTCACACATGACTAATACATGGCTGATAACAGAACGAATAAACGGTGCCCTTGGGCACCGTTTTTGTTCGGTCAAAGAAAGTAGCATCACGCTGTGATAATAATAGGCGCGTCTTGCGGCTCCCTATTGGTATTGCCGGCATCCGGTGGTGTCGCCCCCGTTGGCATGTCCAGCTGACGTAATGCGCGGATCAAAATCACCAACAGCATTAAGCCCGTTGCACCAAGACCAATGCCCAATCCCGCCCAAATACCACGTAATCCCATGCTATGCATCAAGAACCATGCCGACGGTAAGCCTATCATCCAGTAACCAATCGCGGTGGTGATTGTCGGCGCTTTTACCACTTTCATCCCACGTAAAATACTGATGGCAGCAATTTGCCAAGCATCTACCACAAAGCACATGGCAACCATCACCATCACGCCCGGCAATGCGCTGACCAAGTCAGACGCTAACGCATCCCCTTTCACGCTGAATACCGTGGTTAAAAACTCAGGATCCACACTCACGGCCAAACCGATCAGTGCACTCGTGGCCGTAACCAGAATCAAACCGAGCTTGGCATAGTGCTTCACTAACGCGGGTTCTTTACGCCCGACGTGCTGACTCACCAAGATAGAAGCCGCTTGCGAGAAGCCAAACGCAATGTTCCAAGATAAATTCAGACACTGTAACGCAATTTGGTGAATCGCTAATGACACCGCACCCAAGGTACCCGCCAACAACGCCGCACTGGAAAACAAGGCATGTTCTAGCATGGTAGCAATCATGATCGGCACCCCAATCGCAAGCAGCGGTGTGAGTATCCCCAGCTTATATTCATGCCAATTTAAAAAAGGCTGATATGGGCGGTATTTGGGGCGACTGAATACCCAAAAACCGTAACCTACCATCACTGTTGCACTGGCCAGTGCCGTACCGTAGCCCAATCCGGCCAACCCCATGTCCAACTGGAATGCAAAGCAATAACTCAGCGGCACGTTAAGGACAACCGTGATCAGGGACATCACCATCACTGAACGGGTATCACCAAACGCACTGACGAGGCTACGCAGTACCAGCAGCATCAATGTCGGCAACATGGTCCATTTTAAGGCATCCACATATTCCATCGCCATGGTCACGGCTTGCGGGTCTTGATTGGCGGCGTGCAATAAATGTGGCATTAAATAGAATAAAGGTTGCAACGCGACGGTCAGGATCACGGCCAACAGGACACCGCTTTTCAGCGAGGTGCTGATTTCAGCCTGCCCCCCTTGTGGATCACTTTCGGCTTTGCCATACGCAATGGCAATCAAGTTGGCGACACAACCTACGGTACTCCCCGCCACCATGAAGATGATGGAATACACCGCGGCCCCTAATCCGCCACCGGCAATCGACAGAATGCTCAACTTGGCCATCATCCAGACATCAGTAAACACTAATAATTGGCCGACCAGCTGAGAAACAATGAGTGGTACAGCTAAGCTGATCAACTTTTTCATTTTTCACCTTGCGAAAACTGGGCATTATCACCCCAAATTTTATTCCGCTAATGTAGGCGTATTCAGCATGTCTTTCAAACAACATTTATAGTATCTTTGCATTCCTAAAACTCATGCTAAGAACGACTGAATTGGAATTGTACGAGCCCGCCATGAAAAGAAGACACAGTTTATTACCCCCGTCGCTCAATGGCTTGAAGGTCTTTGAATCGGCAGCACGTCATTTAAGCTTCACCTTGGCAGCCAATGAACTAAATGTCACCCAAAGTGCCGTCAGTAGACAGATCCGTCAGCTGGAAAATCATCTCGGTTTTGCCTTATTTATTCGTCATCACCGCGCATTAGAACTGTCGAATGAGGGGAAGGAAATTGCGCTGATCTTGACCCGTCAATATTCCGAGTTAAACCACCAAATTCAGCAATTGAAGGCACAACAAACCCAAACGCTGCGCGTCAAAGTGGCCATGAGCTTTGCGGTACGCTGGTTGATCCCTCGATTGCATTCGTTTAAAGAACGCTATCCCGAGTTAGACATTGTGGTGTCATCCAGCATGGGGCATAACAGTGAAGAGTTACGGTTGGAAGATGATGATTATGATGTCGCTATCTACAACATGAAAACGGATCAAAAAAGCCGCTATCAGCAGCATTTCATTCGTAAGGAATACTTAGCACCGGTGTATTCGCAGCTATTGACCCACAGCCACAAAATCCTGTCCGTTGATGAATTGCTGACCTATCCCCGTTTGCACCCAACGCCGGATCAAAGTGATTGGAAAACGTGGTTGTCGTGTAATCAACGAAAAGAAGCGGTTAACCACCGTGGCATCACGTTCAACACGCTCGATATGGCGCTGACCTCCTGTTTTGCAGGTCAAGGCGTCACCATGACGGATTTGATGCTGGTGGTGCATGAGCTCAATGAAGCGTATTTACATTTGCCGCAGCACGCGACCATTATCGCCAATACGTGCTGGCAATATTACTATCATTCCACCATTCAAAGTGACGCCGTCACACAGTTTGTCGATTGGATGATGGCAGAGCAGGAACGGGATAAAACCGCGCTGTTTGCCCTTGCAGACCAACGCGGCTGGCGCATAATCGAGTAAACGGGTACGGGAGAAAACCGTGACGCCGTCACGTTATGCTTTGAGTGCCGAAATCAGCGCGGGGAGCACGTCAAACAAGTCGCCCACCAGCCCATAATCAGCAATCTCAAAAATCGGCGCCTCGGGATCGCTATTAATGGCGACAATCACCTTGGCGTCTTTCATGCCGGCCACATGCTGAATTGCGCCAGAGATCCCTACCGCGATATACAGATCCGGTGCGACAATTTTACCGGTCTGCCCAACTTGTTTATCGTTCGCCACAAAGCCCGCATCCACCGCTGCACGAGACGCCCCCACCGCACCACCCAGCTGATCAGCCAATTGCTCAATCAATGCAAATTGTTCTTTACTGCCTACGCCTCGCCCGCCTGACACCACCACCCGTGCCGCTGACAGTTCAGGCCGTTCGCTGACTGCAGAAACCTTATCGATGAACGTGGTCGTGGTATTAGCAATCGCCGTATCCACCGTCACACGTTCGATACCCTCGACCGGTGCATCTACCAGGCTCACCGCATCAAACGCGGCGCTACGCACCGTGATCACCTTGATGGGATCCGACGATTGAACACGCGCCAATGCATTACCGGCATAAATGGGCCGCACCACCGTATCATCCCGTTCAATCGCAATCACATCAGACAGCATACCGACATCCAATAGCGCCGCCACACGGGGCAATACATTTTTCCCCAACGTAGTCGCTGCCATCAAAATATGCGAGTAACTGTGTGACAGCGTCACAACAAGTGCAGACACGTTTTCTGCCAGTTGATGGGCATACTCAATGCTGTCCGCGACCAAAATCCGTCTAATCGTAGGAATATGCCGCGCTTGTTCGGCGACCGCTTCACAATGTTCCCCGATAATCAGCACGTCGATATCATGCTTGTTACCACACGTTGCCAGATTCTTGGCCGCTGACAAGGCTTTTAAGCTATCCACCGACATGTGTGTATTGTCATGTTCTGCAACCATCAATATCGCCATTAGATCACCTTTTCCTTGTTCTTCAACACATCGACCAACGCATCGACAGAAGCGACCTTTTCACCCGCCGTACGCGTAGGGGGTGTCATGATCTCAAGCACGCTTTGTGACGTGGTCACAGAAACACCCAGCGCTTCAGGTGTGATCACCGCAAGCGGTTTGGCTTTGGCTTTCATGATATTGGGTAAGGTGGCATAGCGCGGGACATTCAAACGCAGATCGGTACTCAAAATAGCCGGTAGCGACAGTGATAAGGTTTCCAAGCCACCATCCACTTCTCTCACTATTTCAACCTCTCTCCCTCTTTCAACCTGATCAGCTGAAGATTGCTTAACCTTCAATTGAGAGATAAACGTCCCTTGCGCGTACTGAGTCAGTGCCGATAGCATTTGTGCGACTTGGTTATTATCACTATCAATCGCTTGCTTACCCAGCAGGACCAATTGTGGAGATTCTTGTGCAACCACCGCCTGCAACAACTTCGCAACGGTCAAAGGTTCCAGTTCTGGCAGGGTGTCGATATGAATGGCTCGGTCTGCCCCCAAAGCAAGCGCCCCACGCAACTGCTCTTGGCACGTTTGCTCACCGGCACTCACGACAATAACCTCGGTGGCATGGCCAGCTTCTTTTAAACGTATGGCTTCTTCCACCGCTATTTCACAAAAGGGATTGATGGCCATTTTAACATTGGCGGTTTCAACCCCGGAGCCATCTTTTTTTACTCTGACTTTTACATAGGGATCGATGACGCGTTTTATCGCAACAAGTACTTTCACACGCTTCTCCTTGTGAATCTTCGCACATCACTTTGAGCCTAGTTGAGTTTACGTTTACGTCAACTGGACTATATTTTAACCATAGCGATCAATGAGGTTCGCACGATGGGAGGCAATCATGGATTCAGCATCAACCCGAGAAAGTATGGCCTTTGATGTTGTCATTGTCGGTGCTGGTCCGGCAGGTTTATCTGCGGCATGCCGGTTAAAACAATTGGCCAATGAACACGATCAACCACTCAGCGTCTGTGTCGTTGAAAAAGGGTCAGAGGTCGGTGCGCACATTCTTTCTGGTGCACTGTTTGAACATCGCGCATTGGATGAATTATTTCCTGACTGGGAGCGCATGGATGCCCCCTTGCACCTTGCCGTTTACGAAGAAGTTTTCTGCTATCTGACTAATCAATACAACGCACTGACGTTAGAGCCGCCCTTTCTGCCCAACAGCCTCGACAACATCGGTAACTTCATTATCAGTCTGGCGAACTTGTGCCGCTGGTTGGCTCAGCAGGCCGAAGCATTAGGGGTCGCGATCTTCCCCGGCTTCCCCGCCAGCAACATTTTGTACGATCAAAAAGGCATGGTTTGCGGCGTAGCCACGCAAGACATGGGACGGGATAAACACGGCCAACCCAAAGCCGGATTTACTGAAGGTGTTGATCTGCATGCGAAATACACCATTTTCGCAGAAGGTGCGCGTGGGCACTTAGGCAAAAAACTGATCAAAGAATTTCATTTAGACAGCGGCAAACAACCGCAGCATTATGCGCTGGGTTTGAAAGAGTTGTGGGAAGTGCCCAAAGAACAACACTCCCCAGGGCGTGTCGTGCACGGTGTCGGCTGGCCGCTCAGTGATTCCGACACCCACGGCGGCAGTTTTTTATACCATTTAGATAATCAGCAAGTGGCGGTCGGCTTAATCGTAGACCTCAATTACCACCATCCCTACCTCAGTCCCTTTGATGAATTTCAGCAAATGAAACATCACCCGTTGTTTGCCGAATGCCTCACAGGGGGAACGCGCATAGCCTACGGTGCACGTGCCATTGCTAAAGGGGGATTATCATCGCTACCGCGCCAGCAATTTCCTGGGGGCGTCTTGATCGGTTGCGATGCGGGGACACTCAACATGGCAAAAATTAAAGGCTGCCACACCGCAATGAAATCAGGCATGTTAGCGGCAGAGGCGGTCTTTGAAGAACTCGCTCATGGCCGCGTACAAACGATTCCCAGTTACGATCGCTGGTTTAAAGACTCTTGGCTGTATGAAGAATTACATCTCACCCGTAACTTTGGTGCCGAAATCCACAAGTTCGGTAATGTGTTCGGGGGCGCAATGGCGACCTTGGAGCAAAATTGGTTAAGTAAATGGTTTCGCTGGACCCTAAAAGACAATAAGCCGGATCACGCGTGCCTACAGCCTATTTCACGCCACCAGCCCATCCCTTACCCCAAACCCGATGGCATCCTCAGCTTTGATAAACTGTCATCGGTGTATTTGTCCGGCACCCAGCATGAAGAAAATCAGCCGTGCCATTTATTGCTGAGCGACCCGCGCTTGCCCATCACATCACATCTGCATCAATTCGATGAACCCAGCCAGCGGTATTGCCCTGCGGGGGTGTATGAAGTGGTCAATGTCGATGGGGAGAAAAAATTTCAGATCAATGCCGCTAACTGTATTCATTGCAAAACATGTGACATTAAAGATCCATCACAGAACATTACATGGGTGACGCCTGAAGGCGGTGGTGGCCCGTGCTATCCCAATATGTAGCGGGATTAACACGCAAACACGAAACACAGAATACAAAAAGGGAGCAGCCATGCTGCTCCCTTTTCATTCACATTCATCACCGTTCTCAATGAACGCTGATGACATTACTGATGACGTTATTTAAACCAGCGATCTTCACGCCACTCAGCGTGCTGCTCCTGAGACAAAAAGCTCCACGCAACAATACGGGTTTGCTTCTGACCTTGTGCCATGTCGATAGTTTTCACTTCTACCGCACCCACTTGCTTCAGTTGGGTGTAGATCGCTGGCAGGTTATCTTTCTTTGATACCAAGGTTGTAAACCACAAGCACTGACCCGCAAAATCAACACTTTGCTTAATCATACGGCGAATAAACGCCACTTCGCCGCCTGGGCACCACAGTTCCGCTTTCTGGCCACCAAAATTAAGGGCTGATGATGACTGTTTATCAGCCGCCAAGGCTTGTTGATCAAGACGTTGCGCCCCTTTACCTTTGCCTGGCTTGGTGAAGGCATTTTTCTTCTGGGCATTCACCGCCAAGTTTTTCACTTTGCGCTCGTTCCCCGCCATTGCCTCTTCCAAAGACGCATGGAACGGTGGGTTACACACGGTGAAATCAAACACATCATCACGATTAATCATACCGGTGAAAATGTGGTCAGGATTCTTCTGCAAACGACACTGAACATTTCCTGCCAATGAAGGATTGGAATCAACAATGAATTTCGCAAATTTTACCGAGATCGGATCAATGTCTGAGGCCACAAAACGCCAGCCATAGGCACGATGACCGACAATCGGGTACACGCAGTTTGCGCCAGCGCCAATATCCAATCCACGCACTTGCTTGCCGGTGGGTACCGCACCCTCGTTAGAAGACGCTAACAAATCGGCCAAGTGGTGAATGTAATCGGCACGCCCCGGGATCGGCGGACACAGGAATCCCGCAGGAATATCCCAAAATTGCACTTGGTAATAGTGATTCAGCAACGCACGGTTCAGCGTTTTCACGGCTTCAGGATTGTTGAAATCAACTGAGCGGTCACCAAAGCGGTTTTCTGCCACAAAAGGCGCCAACGCCGGACAGCTTTTGATCAGCGCATCGAAGTCATAACGATCACGGTGTGGATTACGCGGGTGGAGCCCTTTCTTCGCAGTGGTTGCTGATTGCTTATTTGTCATTGCTTCATCACTATTATCAAAACGCTGCCCCAACAACAGGCAGCAAAACGACCGCTATCTTACTCGACTCACGGGCTTTATTCAGTACAAAAATCCGTCGGTTAACGTCAACGAGCAATAAGGCCTCTTTTGCCACGATGGCGCGGTACAGACAGGACGTTGATAAATCATCCTACCCCCTCGCTAATGCTTGATTTTTCATCATTATCGCCAGATTAATGCCACACAGGTCTTCCTTTCTTAACAAAAAACCGTCTTTTTTAAGCACTTGTATTTACTATTTAATATAACAAGTTAACAATAAATCCCTATGGAAGATAAATGATTCGGGAAAATTATCATGATATACATAAAGCGCATGCTTACTGTCTGGATGCTCATGATTAGCCTACCGATCGCCGCAGGCCAAGGTCAGTCGATTGCTTTTTATTATAATCACATCGACTCCGTCCGTGAGTTAATGAATTATGACCGTGTGATCGTCACACCCGATCTCATCACGGCGAAACAGATACGCACCCTACATCAAGCCAACACCCGAGTGTTCGCCTATCTCAGTGCCGGCGAATACGACGGTGAAAGCTTGCCTGCGTCTTTGCAAACACACTCACCGCTAAAAAACGCGAACTGGAACAGCCATGTCATGGATGTGACCGCACCCGCGTGGCGAGACTATCTTCTCACCCAAACACAACGCATCATGAGCAAGGGCTTTGACGGCATTTTTCTCGATACCCTTGATAGCTACACGTTGTTTGCCAAAACCCCTGACGCAATCAACACACAGCAAACCGGCTTAGCCGCGTTATTAACCGCCCTGCATCAAGCGCCATCACACCCCACGTTGATCTTCAATCGTGGGTTTGAGGTGCTATCGCAACTGAATTTTAAGCCTAATGCGGTTGTGGCTGAATCGCTGTATCACAGTTACGACCCGACGAAAAAACGCTACCACAACGTATCTGCGTCCGATCGCGCTTGGCTGACCGCTCGCTTGGAGGAAGTCAAAGCGCTGGGCATTGAAGCCATTGTGATTGACTACATTCCTGCCTCTGAACGCCCCAAGCAAGAAAAAGCCGCCAAGCAATTAATCAAAGATGGTTACACCCCGTATGTCAGCGATGGGATGCTGTATGAATTCGGTGTCAGCACAGTGGTCCCCATCGCAAAACGGGTACTGGGCTTTTATGATGGCCAACTCGACACCTTTACAACGTCACAGTGTCACAGAATGTTGGCCATGCCGATCGAATACGCGGGGTATGTCCCCGAATGTAAAGACATCCGCACCACTCACTTTGCGCAGATAGACCTAAGCCGCTACGCCGGTATTGCCCTTTGGTTGGAAGAAAAAACCTATCAGCAGGTGCCTGCCGTTCAACAATGGCTCGCGACGGTATTAGGGCAACGCCCCGTGTTGTTCATTAATGCCCTGCCCAACGACCAAGGGTTGCTGGATAAAATGGGGATTAAATCTGCGGGCGATCTCAGCGGTACCATCACCCAAAAAACCGGACACGATTGGACCAAGCGTCACTATCCAGCCTCATTCAGCCGCTTTGAGCCTCATCAAGCCTATGCGCCCAACGGACTCGGCGTCACCGCGTTGATCACGTTTGCTGATGACAGCGGGAAAACCGCGACAACCCTGTTTAAAGCCCCATGGGGCGGTGCCATTTTATCGCCATTCCCAGTATTAAGTTTGGCCAATGATACCGAAACATGGATTGTTGACCCGTTTCGTCTATTGGATGAAACCCTGCGCCTGCCGCCGATTCCCGCCGCCGATGCCACCACCGAATCCGGACTACGAATATTAACCGCGCACATTGATGGCGATGGCTTCCCATCGAAGGGTTGGTTTCCGGGGAAACCCTATACGGCGAAAGTGTTACTGGATCATATTTTCAGCCACTACGCCCTACCACAAACGGTGTCCATCATTGAAGGTGAGATTGGCAAACGCGGGCTGTATCCCGCACAAAGCCCCGCCATGGAGCAAATCGCCAGAGACATTTTCAAATTACCCAACGTGGAGATCGCTTCCCATACCTTTAGTCACCCGTTTTTTTGGGATCACTCGATCTCTGTGAAGAAAAAGCAATACGGTGACCATTTACCGATCCCCGGTTATACCGTTGACTATGACAATGAAATCATCACGACCGCGAATTACATCAATAGAGAATTAGCCCCCAAAGGTAAAAAGGTCGAATTGATCCTGTGGTCAGGCAAAGCCGACCCAACAGAACAAATTCTAAAAATTGCAGAAAATGCCAACCTATTGAACGTCAATGGCGGCAACACCTATGTGGTCAGAGGCAACAACAATTTCACGCAAGTCTCCGCCACCATCGTGTGGTACCCCGATGCGGTGCAAGTGTATGCCCCCGTGTTAAACGAAAACCTCTATACTAATTTATGGACGGAGCATCATGACGGATATGGTCGCGCCGTTGAAACCTTTGATATATTAGGCAGCCCTCGCCGTCTGAAAACCATTTCCATTTATTACCACATGTACTCGGGAGCCTATCCGGCATCGGTCAAAGGCCTGAAACACGTTTACGATTGGGCACTCAAGCAAGATGCGACACCGCTTTACCTGAGTGAATACGCCAAACGAGCGCGTACCCTTTATGAAACAGGCGTTGCCAAAACACTGGATGGGGAGTGGTTAATTACATCTTCAGGCATCAAGAGCATTCGATTACCCGAATCGTTAGGGTATCCCGCGAACGAAAGCCAGATTGCAGGCTGGAATTCAGGCCCCGACGGTCGTTATCTCATTCTGACATCACCACGCACACAGCTGCGTACGACACCTCAACCAACAGCGGGCATTCGCCTACAAAGCGCCAATGGCCAACTGGTAAAATGGCAGCAGCAAGGCGACACCATCACGTGGGCCGTGAAGACCCATATGCCACTGAAGATGACGATTGCAGGCGTCCGTCAGTGCCGTCGCCAATCAGGTGACAACGTCACGATAAAGCACAACCGTCAACACGCTGAGCATCCATCAAAACAACCGTCGTCATCAGCAACGATTACAACACAAAAAACAGGATTGGTATCGGGGACGTTACGCTGCGCAGCAAGCTGAACCGGCTACTCGGGGCACCCACTGGAATCATCAATTGATAAGAACAGGCAAGGTTATGGATAATAAAGCTCACCAAAAGCCAAGGATAAGGTTACTCAATAAGCTGACGCTTGTTGTGTTAACTGTTACGTCCCTGTGGGCGCTTTGGCTGGTTGCGCCAACAAAATCCATGTTGATCCAATTGATTGCTCGCTCCTCGTCACCCGAAGTGTCGCTGGCATTTTTGAAACAGTTGTACTTACGTGATCCACAAAACCGTGATGTGGTAAAACAAATCGTCCAAAGTTATACCCAGCTGGGCGATCTTGATGAAGCAAGTGCGCTCATCCAAAGCATTTTGGTGGCAAACGATGGTCAACAAGATTGGAAAGCACTGGAAACCTACCTCACGTTATTGCTCGAACAATCCTATCAATCAGATCCTGTCATTAAACAAGCGGCGATCACCCAATTGTTAGCCCTGTTCGATAAGATAGAGACTATTCCAGAAGCCGATGTCGCCAGATTATACGCCGATACCGCCATTGCTTTCTCGCGCCCAGACAAAGGCCTGCATTACCTTAAGCCGCATATTCACAGTGGGGAAACCAGTTATCAGGAACTGATCAACCTTGCACTGCAAAGTCAGGATTACACCAGTGCAATCGATCTTCAAATCAACGCCTTCCTTGAAAACCAAACCCAAGAAAACGCCAATGCGCTGTTTGATTTGTTCACCTCCACTTACCAACCCACACGCAGCCAAGCTTTTTTAGACAGCTACACAGGCCAATTGAGCCAACAACCGGCATTCCTTGAGGCCGCCATTGCCCATTCTGAGCAACTGGGGAATCTGGATACAGCGCTGCACCTGTCGCAAACCTTGCTAAGCATAGCGCCCACCGCAACGCGTTATGCCACCACCGCCAACATGGCGTTGCGTCTGGGTGACTTAGCGCTCGCCAGCGAGTTACAGCAAGCGGCGATTAAAACCGACCCGAGCAATGCCAATATAGCGGTGCTGCACGACCTTTATCGCTGGCAAGGCAATATCGCCGGCGCCCAAGGCATGAGTATTCAACTGCTGAACAAAGGGCAAGCCAGCACATTGCAATTACGGGCTGGGGTAGATGAATCACGCGCGCTCGGTGACATTTATTACGAAGGGTTGTTCTATAACACCATTGCCCAACGTGGTGCCATTCAACCCAACGAGTACAAGGCATGGCTCAACGCCATTGAAAAAGCCGAAGGAACGGAAGTGGCATTAACCAGCTTAACGTCTCTCGCAGCCAAGCGCCCTAACGACAGTACCTTGATCAGCAACAAGGCCCGATTATACAGCTACCAAAGTCATCACCATGCGGTGATCAATGAATGGCATAAACTGATCCGTTTGCGTCAACCCACGTTCGAAGAGGCCACCCGCACGGCCAACGCCTATATCATGAGTAATCAGCCACAACTGGCATTGCAAGCCTTGGTCACACCCAATCGTTGGTTTACTGCAGATAATGATTATATCGAAGCCGTTTCCAGTTTAGCGTGGGACACCAGCAACCGCGCCTTATCCACCCGCAGTCAAGATACCTTGGTCGCCCGAGCAAGCGGCAATCTGGATATTTACCGCTATATCAACCTAATGTCACCGATTACCGCCGAACGACAAGCAAAGCTACTGTCGCTGTACCAACGTACCGGTAATACGGCGCTATTGCTGTCCGTTATTCGTGCTCGCGCGGTCACCGAGGACTATACCGAACTGGCCAGTTTGTTGCGCATTGCCGATGCCGACCCGTCGCTCACCGACAACATTGAAATGTTAGCGGTACAAGCCCAATTGGCACTTCATCAGCAACAACCGGATGAAGCACACTCCCTCTTTTCGCGCATTCTACAGCTAGCGCCGGCGAATCCCTCTGCGGTCAGCAACTTACTCTGGCTGGCCATGGCACAAAATGATGACGCCGCCATCCAAACGTTATATGAGACCTACAGTAAGCCACTGTCAGGCAATCCTGACCTTTGGTTAGCCTTTGCCAGCGCCTCACAAGCGCTTAACCGTCACCACGAAGCAAGCGCATGGTACAAAGCTATATTGAAGAACAATGCTGAGGCCGATACCTCCGTGATTCTCAATTACGCCGCCTTACTCGAACAACAAGGCCAAGCAGAAAAAGCGTATCAACTCCGACGTTATCTGCTCAATGAAAAACGCGATGCCCTGCTTGCGCTACCTGATGAAGGTGCCAGTTATCGCTCGTTGGTGGGGCTGTTTACTGACGCACGGTATGCCCGCGCCATGATCGAGAAAAAAGCACTTGCTGCGGCGGATGCCGCACCAAATACCACCGGTAGCGGTGCATTAACTGCAGAACTGTTCTCACAGTATTTGGCGGCAAACCAAGCAGATCGCATTCTGTTTTGGCAACACCGTACCGCGTTACAGCACTACACCCTGCCTGATTGGCAGCAACTATCACTGGCTTTACAACAAAAAGATAAAGCGAAAATCGAACACCTATTGGCGCACGCCTTAAAATTACCAGAAGCCGATAAAAACGTCGCGTTACAACTGGTTGGCCGCCATCAGGAAGCATGGCAGCAAGGCCAAACACGCATCGGCAACATGGCTGATAAACAGGCTGAAAACCAATTACGCCGCGCCCATGTCCTGCAACATCCGACAAAAACACACAGTATCCGTACCCAAGTGATGCAAATCAGCCAATGGGACATTACACGCTACAGTATGGATTACTACCGTCCTCACTTTGATGGCAATTGGCGTCTGGGCACAGATTGGCAGCAGGCTGATACGCCCGAGCAATTTGCCGGCAATCATATTGACGATGAATTCCGTCTACGGGGAACCTACCTCTATCAATTTGACGACAGTGATTTAACCGTTGGTCTTGATTTTGCTGATGGTTTGGGTGATAGCCGCATCGGAGCGTCAGTTGACTATGCCTTTACGATAGATGACTACTGGCAAGCGGGCGTGGTACTGGGGATAAATCAACACATTGAAGCCAGCGATTTGCTCACACTGGCAGGACAAGATAACCGCATCGGTATACGTGCAACCTACCAGCCGACAGCGCGCGAATCCTTATCCATGCAGCTTAATTATCACGACCTCTCTACTCGCTTTGGCGATGATATTGGCCAAGGTTGGGATATGAACCTGCGCGTCTCAGAACAACTGTTTTTCAATGACCCGGCGTGGCAGCTCTATGGCGACATCACACTTCAGCAGGTCAACCTGAATACTGCCCCGCTGGCAGGCATCAATGCATGGCATCAAGGACCACGCACCATTGTCAGCAGTGATTTTATCGAAGACAAATACCAGCGTATCGCATTGGGTCAGCGGGTATGGCACGGGGAACCGGGTACACCCGGCGCGACCGTCCCTTCACCCCGGTATTGGTTAGATACATCATTGGGCTTTAATAGCGTCAATTCAGATTTCGATTTTACTGTCAGCGCGGGATTAGGCTGGCGTCTGTTCGGTAATGATGAGCTTTATGTTACGTCTGATTGGCAAAGCCAAGATCGCAACGGCGAGGCGTCATTACGTCTGCGTTTGGGCTACTACTACAGTTTTTAAAAGGATCACCACCATGAAAAGAACCTTACTCCTCCTTAGTGCTTGTGTATTGTCAGCCTGCAGCAGTTATCAGGTGCCGGACAGCCCTGCGTTTTCCGCTGCCGAAACATGGGCCATCATGCCTATGGCAAACCATTCAAATACGCCGTTAGCCGCTGAAAAAGCAGAACAACTGCTGGCAACCCAACTGTACGCCAAAGGGATCAATACCGTGCGTTATCCCACCGTACAGGCAACCGATTTACAAAGCATTCTTGACGATGGCGCCAAACAACAGCAAGCACAAGCTTGGCTAGCAACGCAGCCGATTCAATATGTCATCACTGGCTCTGTCGAAGAGTGGCATTACAAAAGCGGTTTAGACGGTGAACCGGCTGTCGGCATCACGCTGGAAGTGAAATCAGCCCGTAATGGTCAAACCTATTGGCGTGCGTCAGGCAGTCGTGGGGGGTGGGGAAGAGAGAGTGTCAGCGGCACAGGTCAAATCGTGATTGAAGAATTATTAGACGGTCTCACCGTCACCCCTCGTCAAAACAACTAACCTATGTGTACACAGTGCATCATGATTCAGACATGGGTGAAAAACGGATAATTGCATATGCAGGAACTAAAAAAGAAATTGTTCAATGGCTTACGGCGGTCAGGCCAAGCCTGGCTGGAAACCGTTTTGGTCGCTATCATCGCCATTTTTATCTGGACGCAGTCAGATTCTTTGGGCCCAACCTCGACAGAGCATAACTTTTTCTGGCCCCTTTTCGGCCCTCTACTGATCGCCCTACGTTACGGTTTTGCCAAGGGATTCATCTGTGCCCTGCTCACGACGGCTGGCTTAGCGTCTATCATGAACATTACCGGCCACATTGACTATTATCCGCTATCCTTGGCCGTCGGTACCATCATGGTTGCCATGATTGCGGGGGAATTTCAGGATTACTGGCACAACATCAACCGTAAGCACCAACTTGATCAGCAATACATGCAGCAAAAAATCGACAGTTTCACCCAAAACTATCATCTCTTGAAAGTCTCACATGATCAGTTGGAACAACGTACCGCCGGACAAACGGTTAGCCTGCGTTCAAGTATTAGTGCCCTGCATAAAATTGCCACTCAGCACGCAGAACAACGGTTGGAATACCTTGGCCACCCTTTTCTCAACTTGCTGGCGGAAATCGGTGGGATTGAAGTGGCTGGTATATACAAAGTGCAAGACGGTGAGATCCAGCCCAAAGCGGAAGCCACATTGGGTGATCACCACAAATTGGTCCCGACCGATCCCATGCTACTCGACATGCTGAAAACAAAAAAAGTGTTGTCACCGGCAAAACTGGAGGCGAAACAAACTCACCAATCACGTTATCAATTGTGTATTCCTTTGCTAGACACCTTTGGCAACCTGCAAGCCGCTGTTGTCGCGGAAAGCGCTAAATTTTTCATGTTAACTCCGGCCAATGTGGCCTTGCTTTCATTAGTTTCAAACCATGCTGCTGATTTATTGAGTAACATGATTATCACACCCATTTTGGCCCCCCACCAAAATGATATGTTCGTCCGATACCTCAAACATGCGCGACACAACAAACGCAATTATGGGGCTGACAGCTCCTTGGTGGTCTGTGTCGACAGCCAGAATAAACACCAACACATTATCGATTCCGTCATCAATTATCGTCGTGGGGCAGACGTATACTGGTCATGCCGCACCCAACGCGGTCAACATGGCTTGGCGGTTTTACTGCCTCTGACCACCTTGTATGACGCACAGCACTATATTCGTCGCTTAGAAGAATTACTGCACACCCAACTCGGGGAAGACATCGGCGATATCGACATTATCGGGCCACTCTCTCTGTCAAAAGACAAACAAGAAATCAAAAAATTGATGAATGAACTCGGAGCCTATAATGAAACTGTGGTTGACACTTCAAACGATCACCTTTGAGTTAGCCAGTTTCTATTTGGTGTATGCTCAACCGATGACATTGGAACGCTGGGGCGCATTTGCGACAACCCACGCACTGGCCTGTGCCAGTTTCACGGGGGTTTGCTGGTTATTACTGCCCAAGCATTACAAATCACCCGTCATACCTGCCGTGAGTTTTTTGTTCCTGTTTAATTATTTTCTCCCCCTGATTGGCATGATAGGCACAACCTGTTCGTTGCTGGTGGCACTGTACTTACCCCGCCCACAATCACAAGTCACCTGGCAAGAGTGTGAAAAAGCGCCCCTACCACAAAACCCCGGAGAAGTGCTTCACACCCAATTTGGCACGGGCGCACTGCGTGAAATACTGTTGCACAATACCGATGCGGAACGCCGTTCTTTAGCGGTTACCGCCATTCGTCAACTGCCTCGCCAACATGCCGTTCCCCTTTTGCAGTTGGCCCTGAAAGATCTGACCGATGACGTTCGACTGCTCGCCTATGCTTCGCTGGAAGGCATTGAAACAAATATCAACGAATCTATCTCGGTACTAAAGACACAATATGAACGTGAATCCAGTGCTGTCAAAGCGCATGAACTGGCACAACAATACTGGGAGTTGTGTTATTTAGGCATCGCCGAAGGCATTTTACGTCAACACTATCTGCAAGAAGCCGAACAGTGGTTGGCTCAGTCATTGTGTTTACAGCAAACAGCGTCTGCCAACCTGTTGTTGGGCCGTGTTCTGCTCGAATTAAACCGCGCAGAAGAAGCCATGGTGGCCTTAGACGCGGCATTAAAAGGCGGGCTACTGTTACGACAAGTTGCACCGTACTTAGCGGAAGCGGCCTACCTCAGCGGTGATTACGACACCGCCAAAGAATACATTGCGTATTTCCCTGAGCAGAAAGGAGAACGCCTCAGTCAAATCAAGGAGTTGTGGGGATGAACAACAAACGATTAATACACCACAACGAAGAAGTGGATATTTGCTTATTATTGGAAGGCACCTACCCGTATGTTCGTGGGGGCGTGTCCAGCTGGGTGCACCAAATCATCAGTGGCTTACCAGAGTATACCTTCCACCTTATTTTTCTCGGAGGGCACCCTGATTTTTATGACAAACCGGCCTATGAATTTCCGGATAATGTCGTCGGCTTTGAAATGCACTACCTCTTATCGGATAAGGGACACCTAAAGCCTTCAGCACGCAGTGGGAAATCCAAACTGTTTTCCACGTGGGGACGCTTTCTCTCTTTCTTTGAAAAAAACAACGATCCGATCCCGGACGAGCTTTTGTTTGATGTTTCTGATTTTCTAGGCAAAGACGGTCAACTCACCCTCAGTGACTTTCTCTATAGCCGTGCCTCATGGGAAGTGATCACCGAACGCTATTTTGCTTCCGCCCATAAACAATCATTTGTGGATTACTTCTGGACGTACCGTAATATCTATCAACCCTTGTTTATCTTGTCCACGATTTCGCAGAACTTGCCCAACGCAAAAGCCTTTCACAGTGTCTCTACCGGTTATGCTGGCTTCCTTGGGGCGCTCGCCAAACAACGGATGCAACGTCCTTTTTTGCTCACTGAACACGGTATTTACACCAAAGAACGGAAAATTGATTTAGCGCAAGCATCATGGATCAAAGACACGCATAGTGCCATCGACATTTCCATGCATAAAGGCATGGATCACACCCGTAAAACGTGGATCACCTTCTTTGAGCAGCTCGGCCTTAGCGCTTATCATCAAGCCGACCAAATCGTAGCCTTGTTTGAAGGTAACCGACAACGCCAGCACAGTGATGGCGCCCCCAGCGATCGCACTCGGGTTATCGTTAACGGTATCAGCACTGAACGGTTTAATGCAGCTTATCAATTGCGTCCTGACGCCCCACCACTGGTCGTCGGGCTTGTTGGTCGTGTGGTACCGATTAAAGACATCAAGACGTTTATTCGTACCATTCGAGGAGCCGTCGAAGTGTTCCCGACACTGGAAGGCTGGATCATCGGCCCAACAGAAGAAGATCCCAGTTACGTTCGTGAGTGTGAATTACTCATCGACAGCCTAGGTTTGAAAAATAATGTCAAACTGCTCGGCAGTCAAAATGTCGTCGACATCATGCCCAAGCTAGGCGTCATGATGCTGACCTCGATCAGTGAAGCCCAACCCTTGGTATTGCTTGAGGCAATGGCGTCCGGCATACCTTGTATTGCCACGGAAGTGGGCGCATGCCGTGAAATCATTGACGGCGCTGCCGGTGACGATGCCGCGATAGGCTCTGCCGGCGAGATCATTCCCATTGCCAGCCCCAACGAAGGGGCGAAAGCTATCATCAAGGTACTCAGCGACAAAGAAGCCTGGCTACAGGCTGGTGATGTGGGTAAAGCACGGGTGATGAAGTATTACGATGAACCGATGATGTATGCGGCCTATCGCGACTTATACAAGGAGGCCACCCATGGCGGGGATTGGATTTGAAATAAGGAAGATTCTAAAACGTAACTCCTTATTATCGATGTTTGAAGCTTACGGATTGGCGGGGTTGATCAGCTCTGGGCCGTGGGTACTATCTATTTTAGCCTTGCTTGCCATTGGTTTGCTCAGTATCGGGATCGTTTTCCCAACGTATGTGATCGTCCAGTTTTTGGTGATCGTCACCTACCTCATGGCCGGATCGTTGATCATTAGTGGATTATTTCAGCTGCTTTTAACCCGCTATATCTCAGATCTGATTTTTGCCAAACAAGAACACAAAATCGTACCGAACTTATTAGGCTCCATGCTCGTTACCAGTACGATTGCCGCGCTGTTCGGGGTGGGTGTATTAGCCTTTTGTGAAACCATTGAAGCACCGGTTAAAATCGCTATCTTTGCATCCTTCGTGCTGCTCTGTAATCAGTGGTTAATCATCATATTCCTCAGCGGGATGAAAGAGTACTACCGTATCTTTTTCACGATGGCATTCAGTTACCTATTAATGGTGGTATTGAGCGTCGTTCTTCCTCCGTTTGGCTTACTGGGGTTGATGCTAATTTTTGCCAGTTGCCAAGCAATAATGACATTTGCCTTTCTTTACCACGTTATTCGTCACTTTCCTGCTAACCGACTCGTTGATTTTGAATTTCTTAACTACAAAAAAACGTTTTACTCGCTTATCTTCTGTGGCTTGCTGTACAACTTAGGCGTGTGGCTGGATAAGTTTGTTTTTTGGTCAAGAGAAGAAACGTCACATCAGGTTATTGATATATTCCGCGCTTCTTATATCTATGATTTGCCTATTTTTATCGCCTATCTTGCTATTGTACCCGGCATGGCGGTGTTCATGTTACGGATGGAAACTGATTTTGCCGATGCCTGTCTGAAATTCTATGACGCGGTACGTGAAGGGGCGACGCTTACCTCCATTCAATTGCTCAAAGATAAAATGGTGTTGGCGTGTCAGCAAAGTATCTATGAGATCTTCAAGGTACAAGGGATCACTCTCGCCCTGCTTATCTTGTGGGCGGAAGATATTCTGCTCGCCTTAAATATTGATTTGGCTTATTTGCATTTGTTGTACGTGGATTTGGTCGGGGTCAGCTTACAAGTATTGGTGATGTCTATTCTTAACGTCATGTATTACCTAGATAAACGCTATGCGGCCCTTGGGTTGACCGCCCTGATGGCGGTAGGCAACGTCACGCTGGCATTCATCAGTATCGACATGGGACCCGTGTTTTACGGCTATGGTTTCGCCGTCACCATGCTGGTGACCACCATTGTCGGTATGATCATGCTTGATAATCAGTTTGAAGATCTGGAATACCAGACCTTCATGCTGCAACGCTCATGACCACCGAGACAATCTTGTGCCGCTATCTTCTGTCTTTTACAGAAAAGGTTAGCACTATTCTTGGGGATGCCCTGACGACTCACCGTCAGGCTGTCCCTGCATCTTCACTTGCGCAGAGGAAGATGCCGGTGATGTCGCCCCTCCCCCCATGATGCCCGCCACTTTCTCCACCAAGTCGATTGGCATCGGGAACACAATGGTCGCCGTTCTGTCGTTTGCGATCTCTGTTAAGGTTTGCATATAACGTAACTGCAACGCATTGGGGGATTGGTTTAGCACTTCTGCGGCTTCGCGCAACTTTGCCGAAGCTTCTAACTCACCGGTTGCATGGATCACTTTTGCACGACGAGAACGCTCTGCCTCTGCCTGACGGGCCAATGCACGTACCATGCTCTCATCAAGATCAACATGTTTGATCTCCACATTGGCGATTTTGATCCCCCAATTATCGGTATGTTGATCCAGTATCACCTGAAGACCACGATTCAGTTCTTCTCGCGCTGAAAGCAACTCATCGAGTTCATGCTGGCCCAATACCGACCGTAACGTGGTTTGTGACAACTGGCTGGTCGCTTCGAGGTAATTTTCCACATTGTTGATCGCCATTTTAGGGTCAACGACCCGAAAATAGACCACCGCATTCACTTTCACGGACACATTATCCCGAGTGATCAAATCTTGCGTTGGCACATCCAACACGATGGTACGCAAATCTACCCGCACCATTTGCTGGACAATTGGCACAATGATGATCAACCCCGGTCCTTTCACTTCGTAAAATCGCCCCAATAAAAACACCACCGCACGTTCATATTCGCGCAGCACTTTAAACATACTGACAATCAAGGCCACTATCAGCACGATGATTGTTGCTATTGAATACGTAATCATGACATCAATCCTTATTCGCTCTTCTGTTCATGGCCAAGCGCCACATCGAGTGATAAGCCTTTAACCCGCATCACTATCACCCGTTGCCCTTTTTCTAATGACGACGCACATTGAGCCTGCCAAATCTCGCCATCCACCAATACCCGCCCCGCCCCCGGAAAACCACTGACCACGGTAGCTTCTTGCCCCAACAACACCTCAACCCCCGTCGTGACGGGTTTTCGCCGCGTGCGCAGCAACATCGTCAGCAACACGAAGGTAAACAGCGCAGACACCACGGTAAAGCCCACAATTAGCGGCACGGCAATTTGATACCCCGGTACTTCTGTGTCCATCAACATGATGGACCCCAGTGCGAACGCGACAATGCCGCCCAAGCCTAATATGCCAAAACTGGGGCTAAAGGCTTCGGCTACCATCAGTGCGATCCCCAATAGAATCAGCCCTAAGCCAGCATAACTGACAGGCAACATTTGCAGTGAGTACATCGCAAGCACTAAGCAAATCCCACCCAATACCCCCGGCAAGCCCACACCGGGGTTATAAAATTCCAATAGCAACCCATAAATCCCAATCAACATTAATATGTACGCCACATTGGGATTGGTGATCACAGCCAGCAATTTAAATCGCCAATCCTGTTCGCGTTCCACGTAGGACACATTATTGAGTGAGAGTGTGCTTTCAATACCGTTAATGGTGAGGGTGCGGCCATTGCTTTGCGCAATCAAACTGTCGAGATCCGGCGCCATGAAATCAATCACGTTCAGTGACAGTGCGGTTTCTGCATCAATACTGGCGGCTTTTGTCACCGCTGTTTCAGCCCATTCTGCATTGCGATCATGCAACTTTGCCAGCCCGCGAATATAGGCACGCGCATCATTGATCACTTTCTTTTCCATGGCCGTTTTGGCTTTCACGCTGTCGTCATCGGTATTAGTTTTGTCAGAGGCTTCATCACTGTTGGTTTCAGAGGGGGTGTCGCGCGGGGCATCCTCTTTTTTCGGAGAGAAAGGATTGCTACTGCTGTCATCGGGCTCTTTATTGCCCGGTGAGGCTAATGACACTGGCGTGGCCGCCCCCAAATTGGTTCCTGGCGCCATCGCCGCAATGTGACTCGCTAATAAGATGTATGTTCCGGCACTGGCAGCGCGCGATCCTGCAGGGCCAACCCACGTTGCAACCGGCACAGGGGATGTCGTAATCGCACGAATAATATCGCGCATGGAGGTGTCCAACCCACCCGGCGTATCCATTTTCAGTACAATAAGCTGCGCGTTCTCATCATGTGCCAGCTGTATTTCTCTGGCAACGTAATCACTAATGGCCGGTCCTATTCCGCCTCTGACCTCGACGACCCACACGGTCTGCGCTTGTACAGACAAGCTAAAAAGCCAAAGACACAGGCCTGCCAAAAAAGACACACTTCGCATATCCCCTCCTGACTCTCTTTGAATAAGCCAGCCATCCACAACGGGACAAATTTTACAGGGGTCCCTTCAATGGCACAGGTTATCACGCTGATTTAAGCATAGCCTATTGCCTCCTCTCACTGGGTTTCATCGTGAAACGTCCGCGCATTATCCGTCCTATAAAACCACTCGTATCCGTCCAATACCTGCCAATACCGATAAATCGTCCATCATTGGCAATACAATTAACCGGATAAAATTCAAAGCCGTCTTATACTGATAGTGTTGTATCACCATGGATAAGCGAGGTGTTAATGCTGGGTATCGCGTCATATGTAACACGTGAGATGCATCATGCATGGCGTTTAGCTTTTCAATGGCTGCAACACACTTACTTTTTGCTGGTCATCGGATTACTGCTGCAAGGGCTAAGCCTGTCAGCCTATGCACAAAAAGCCCCCATACTGGTTGGCAGCTACAACTGCCCACCTTTTGTGATTGAGCACGAAGACAAAACCTATTCCGGCCTGAGTATTTTTTTGTGGGATAAGATTGCGGCCGAGTTGGGGCTTGAATACCAGATCACTAACCATGAATTAGAAGAATTGCTCAATGACGTCGCATCGACAACACTCAATATTGGTGTGTCGTGTATTTCCATCACACCAGAGCGTGAAGAGATCTTGGATTTTTCTCACTCCTTTTATGAAACCCATCTTGCAATAGCGGTGAAACAACAGGGCCATTTCGCAGCCATTAAAAATATATTCACCAATACCAAACTGCTGTTGGTGATCGGCTTTTTCTTTACAGCCGCCGCACTGGTTGGAGGGATCTACTTTCTGCTCGAACACCGCGTCAACGATAAGCTCTATTCCATGTCCTCTGGCAAGGCCAAACTGATTGAAGGGTTCATTCTCGGTTTGCTATTTATCACCAAAGGCCCCTTCAATTATTATGAATTCAAAACCCTGACAGGCCGTGTACTGACCGTTATGTTAGCCGTATTCACGACCTTCTTCATCGCCAGTATCACCGCGGTATTGGCCAGTACGTTTACACTTGGCCTCCTCAGTTCAGACATAAAAGGGCCGAACGATCTCGCCAGCATGAGCGTTGGGGCCAAACAAGCCTCCACATCCTCGCTGTTTTTAACCAACCACAGCATTGTCCACCGTGGCTATCACGATACCGAACAACTCCTTCAAGCTCTGGACAACGGTGATGTTGAAGCCATTGTGGCCGACGATGCGGTGTTGAAATACATGATCAAAAAAGCCAAAGAAAAAGGCGAGTTCGAGTCATTGAGTATTCTTCCCTATCAATTTGAAAAGCAAAATTATGGCTTAGTCATTGAGAATAACAGCCCTTACAGAGAACAGCTAAACCGTGCCTTACTCAAAATACGCCAAAGCCCTGAATGGCGACAGGCGCTTAACGAATACTTCGCCACGCGGTAAATCAAAGCAAGGCGTGCTGTTTTACGCATCACGGTGTGACAAATCGGCGTTGCAAATCGTCACGGGGAAAACTTGCTGACCTTACAATAAAACGCTGTTCGCAAAAGTTGCCATGATTTGCGTCGGCTAATTTTTAGGGACCTATACGCATTCTGCCTGATACGGTGTATACATGCCGTATTCGCCAATAGGATGAAATCATGAAACTAAAGTTAGCCGCAGCACTGATTGCCGCATGCGTCACCTACACAGCCAACGCCTGTACAGGTATTTCTCTTACCACTACGCAAGATGATTATATTCAAGCCCGTACTATCGAATGGGGTGAAAACGACCTGAACAGTAAACTGGTGATTTCCCCCCGCCAGCACACGTATACCTCCATCATGCCCGATCAGAAAAAAGGCCTGACTTGGCAATCAAAATACGGGTTTACTGGGATCTCAGTCAGTGATGACCGCTTCATCGCCGAAGGGGTCAATGAGGCAGGACTGTCTAGCGGCTTGTTCTATTTCAAAAACTACGGCTCGCTTAGCCAGTATGATCCTAAGCACACTGCTGATAACATCACCGACATGGACTTTGTGCGTTGGATGCTCTCGCAATTTAGCACCGTCGATGAAGTGGAACAGGCTATAGCCAACATCAAAATCGTACCGGTGTATATGGATGCAAAAGGCAACCCTTCCCCAACAGCACACTGGCGCGTTGCTGATAAGCTTGGCAACAATATCGTGATTGAAATCATGAACAACGGCCAAGTCAGCATTCATAAAAATACCGCGCAAGTGTTGACCAATGCGCCAGATTACCAATGGCACTTAACTAACCTGAACAACTACATCAATTTGCATCCAGGCGTCAGCCAAGGCCAAAAGTTCAGTGGCGTTAATGCGTTCTCATTGGGTGTCGGTTCGGGTGCACTGGGGATGCCTGGTGACATCACACCACCTTCACGTTTCGTTCGCGCGGCATTTTTCGTGAATACAGCCCCGGATCTACATAACGGAGATGAAGCTGTTTCGCAGGCTTTTCATATTCTCAATAACTTCGATTTGCCTATCGGCACCGAGTTTAATGAGAAGAAATACATCCCTGATTTACCCAGTGCCACCCAATGGACTTCCGTGATTGACCAGACTAACGGAAAGCTTTATTACAAAACCATGCGTGACAGCACCATCAAAAAAGTGGATCTCTCTAAGATCAATTTTAATGGCAGTAAAGAAGTGACCCGTCCGCTGGACAAAGGCAGTTTCCATGTTGAAGATGTCACGCCGGTACTCTAATTTTATTCTGTGATTGAATAAAGACGGGAATCAAACAGGCTTGCTGATGTTTAGTGAGCCTGTTATTAAAAAAGCCGTAATGTATATGACATAAAAAGCAGCTTCACGCAAAGAGTGAAACTGCACATCACTTTTAATCGTTTGATTGGAAGTTATTTATCTGTGGTAGTATTACAAATATCAGTATTCCATGGGCCGATTTCTCGAGCACCTCTGTCATCAATGAATACATACTTCACACCTAAGCCCGTACTTCTAATATGATCTAAAAATTGATCCGGCTGATTGCCACATAATGAAGTATAAACATCATCATTAAAATTCCCTCCAATATACCCGAAACCATCATCTAGCGTTTTAGAAACTTCTATATACGATTCACTCTCAACAAAGCGTATATTAATCAAAGAAGTCCCATGCCTATGTTCTTGCGGCAAATGTTGACTGGCATCATCAATCACAGCTTGGCTTAACTGTTTGGGTACATAAGTATAGCTTGAACCTACAGTACTCTGACACCCCGCAATTGGCAACAAACATACTACAAGTGCAATTGATTTCTTATTCATTATAAATCCCTATATTAACTACTCATATAATATGAGAATTATCCATTAAAACTGTCTTTTCACGGCGATGTACGTATTATTTCTCAAGCAACTCAATATAAAAAGCAACTTATCTACAACAATATATTCCCATTCAGAATGCTCGACATTCCGTGTAAAAATGTTCGTGACATTCATCACCTACATCACAGCGTAAATAATAATTAACTGTAGAATTTCACACTTCATTGTTTATATTACGCATGCCATTTTATCGCAAAAAGAATGCTCACTAATAGTAACTGTTAGAATTTGCTTTAAACATTAATGTTTAACATTCAATATTTAATGAAAATGTACCCATACTAACTCATAACGTTAAAGTTCACGTATCCCATTCATGTACTGATTTTCTGCTATACAGACTATAGAGCAATGACAAAAATCGTATTCCATAAATACGGAGATAAACGGCAATGAATCCCTATGGTAGAGTAAAGGAAGTAATGTGATGGCTGATCTCAGCTAACCAACGGGGCGTTGACTTTAGCCCCGTTGGTTAACGGTAATAACGTTAACGCCACTTTAGCAAGCGGCCTAACTTAGAGGGATGATAGGACCAACAGTGATCAAAGATTGTCATCAGCTCTGGGTTGCCGTATTTCGACAGACTGACGGCGTGAAAGCGGTTCTTGTGTTCTTTCAGTTTATTAATGCGTTTGAGCATTTCAGTGGGCTGTGACGGGGCGATAAAATCAGACAGTACAACCAAGTCCGCATTTTTGTATTTATCCCCCAGCATCAGATCAATAGATTGGTCCAATACGGGGCCCAAATCAGTCCCGCCATGAAAACTGTATGACAAGAAGTTCAAGACTTCTCTTAATCCATCTTGCTTGGTGAGTTCATAGGTAATTTGCTGGGTAGAGAACATGATGACATAGCAATCGCGATCTTCCGCGAGAGCAATTTGCATCAACCCGTAGGCTAACGCTTTGGCGCATTGTTCTGGAAACCCGTTCATGGAACCGGACGCATCAATACACACGATGAACGGGCCTTTGTCCTGCTCGACTTGCTTGGTTTGACGCTTATAGGCTTTCACTCGACGCAGTTTGCGTTGCGCCCCTTGCATGCGGTAATTCATCAGACGCTTATCGACCAAGTGCTTATAAAATACCACTTCCAATTCAGGGTATGCCAAGAACATGGCTTCGTTGGGCAGCAGTTTCGACAGATCATCACTTTCATGAATGCCGACAATATCATCAGTGACATTGTCACATCGCTCTTCCACCATTTTAAGATCTTCGGCACGTACTCGCTCTTTATTCGGGTCGTCGATTTCATTCGCCATGCGACCGAGCTTTTCTGCAATGTCTTGCAAGCCGTTATTTTTCTTCAGGAAGGTCGCCATTGCCTTTAGCGTATTCACGTCTGTTTTGGTCAGCTTGGCTTTTGCCATATCCCACAGACGTCCGGCTTTTTTCTCGTCCCCGGCCTCCGTCACCCCGTCCATTTGTTTCATGGTTTCAATGCGTTGATAGAGATCGGACAACAGCTTTTCTTTGTGCTGCTCAAGCTCACAGAGTTGGGCTTCGGTCAGCGCCTGAGTTAGGTACTGATACCACCGGTGACAAAAGAAGTGTTGAAACATCGGGTTATGTTTCTGATTTTCTTTTTCTACTAACGCTTTAGCTTTGAAATAAAACGCAGATTGGCCTTCGAGTTGCTTCACCACCTGATCAACATGATCGCTAAAGTATGCCTGTTCCCACTGACAGGCTTCCTGATAGAGGGCGATTTCACGTTGAAATTGGTCTTCAACACTCACCTTGGTGATCCGCTGTTGTACTTGTCCACGCCATTTATTCACTTGCCGCTTCATGGCGGACTTAATACCGGGGTTCGATTCTGCCGCCATGATGATTTGCGGCTGCATCATGAGGTCGTGAATTGCATTGTCGATAATACCAGACTCACTCAGCATCAACGCTAAGTTCATACCTTCAGAAATGGGCATAAGGGTTATGACTCCTCAGGCAAAATATTCGGACAATTGAGTAATGCGAAACGCATTTTTCTCAATCATGACTTTCAGGTCATGCACCGCGTCCGTGGCAAGCGACAAACTGTGTTCAATTTGTTCCGGCAATTGCGGATCAATAAAATTATGGGGTAGCGCCCCGTGGAAACTGCTACGCGACATTTTTAAGTTATGCTCAGCATCTACCGCTTTTTCAGATGCGCGTTCAGCGTCTTTTAACCAATGTGCCTGTTGAGCTGCGGTGATCCCATGATCACCCGCAATACCCACTAATACTGCACGGTTTGCAATATCTTTGATCACTAATCGTTGCTGCGCATCCACTTCAAATTGAAAACGGCAAAGATGAGTGTTTTTATTCACAAAACCATACATATCACACTGGCCAGATTTAATTTTCTTTTCAAATTCGTCACCGTCCACATACACCCAACGACTGTCCCCTTTTTCTTGTTCTGAGACTGACGGGTTATGTTGCAGCATCACCAATTTGATCATGCGGGGATTATGATTAACGTTGTAACGTGTTGCGGTTGAGAAATCGTATTTAAACCACTCCTTACGCATCATGGTTTCGCGTGTAAATGTAACGCAGAGATCCGTCTGAATTTCATCTTGAATGTCATTAATAATAACTTGGGCTTCATTGGCACTGACTTGCGCCGCTTCCTGATTGAACGCTTTTTGTGTGGAAAATTCCTGAATAATGGTTTGTATCACCTGTCGTGATTCAGGACTGTTCCACATACAATCGCGTAATAGTAATAAATCCAGCGGATTAATGGCATCACGGCCGTTATAAAAAGCACTGGCTTTCAGCAAACGTACCGATTTTTTCCAGCGTCGGTCGGAGATGTAGAGCTCACTGTCTTGTGCATCGATGTCATCCGCTTGCTCTGCGCGTGATTCAATCATGCTTTTGAGTTGATAAATCTTTTCGAAAATGCCATCAGAGAGCGTGACATTTTCAATGTGCAATTGCCAATTGGTGTACTCTTCATCCGTAATCGCCAAGCCTGGTTCAAGCTGTGCAATAGACGGTCCCTCTCCCATGAGCATCGCTTTGAAATTCTGTTTTTCCTGAATGCGATTAATAAACACGCGCACCAACATACGGTCATACAGCGCTTCTAATCCGCTGTCTTCATCTGGTAGCTCATTGGATGCAGTGATCAACAAACGCATGGGTACAGGCAATACCTCTTGCCCATTTTTAAACGTTTTTTCGTTAACCACGGTCAATAGTGTGTTCAAAATGGCAGGGCCGGCTTTCCAGATTTCATCCAAAAAAACCACTTGTGCAGTTGGCAGATAACCGTCAACCAAACGGACGTATTTACCGTTATCTTTGAGCTCTTGAATAGAAAGTGGGCCAAACACTTCTTCTGGCGTGGAAAAGCGGGTCATGAGGTAATCAAAGAATTGGCTGTTATCAAAAGCTTGAATGAGACGCTTTGCGATGAGACTTTTTGCGATACCGGGTGGCCCAAGCAAAAACACACTTTCCCCTGCCAGTGCGGCGAGCAAACACAGCTTAATGGTTTCTTCTCGCTCATAAACACCATTTGAAAGCGCTTTGATAAGCTTCTGAATCCTCTCGGAAACAAGCGCTTTATTGGGTTGAGCACTGCTTGCCATTTTTAGCATATTTCCGACCCCTTATGGTTGCGCATCCCTGTGTGCCACACTCTGTTTTAGAATAGACACAAACACCAGGATGTTACAATTCCGTTAACTGAAATAAATTGTTACAGTCTTTATATATCAAAGAGATCGCTATACCTCTAGGGCACAATCTTTGTTTTCACAAATGAGATCTAATTAACAGATTTTTCAATCGCCCTCTGATTATTGCGGACAGGCTGCCTATCGTCCTTAACAACTTCAGCTAAATGATCACGATCACTGACCCGTCAATCATGTAAAAAACGTGATAAACACTGCATGTTTTTTATGAAATACAATGCATTGCATTTATCAGATGAAGGAATATATCAAAATGCAACCACTGCTATTTACCAAGGAGTCACTATCAACTCAAACTTGGGCATTGCTAACATAGATAACCGACTAACGCGTTATTTTTTAACAAAAAATTGTAAACACATTGTGTGCTATTTAGGGGTTTGCCATCATAGCGCCAATTTAGAATATGAGTACTCCTCCGACCATGAATTCCCTGTCTCAACTGCCGACCCGTTTGATTATCGTCATCTGCCTAGGCGTGCTGCTGTCCGCCTTGGTGCCATCAAATGGGCAGTTAGCTATCGTGGTTTCCATTCTGACACTGGTGCTGATCATCATGCTATTGCGTGAAGATTTCGGTAGCGATATGCGCTGTTGGATGATGCTGGCTTTGGGCACCTACTCCATTGGTGTGCTCGCCGATATTTTGGATGAAGTACCTGAATTGGATGAGCATTGGCTGATCCATTCAACCGACAATATTTTTATGCATATTGGTGTCTTTTTGATCTGTTTTTGTTTTATCAAAATGATGACGTCGCGCCGTGAAATCATCAGTAAACTGAATCACCAAATCCAAGTCGCCCACCAGCTAGAGGAAGTCCTCAGTCGATTGGCCCTTGAAGATGATCTCACTGGGCTGCAAAACCGCCGTGCTTTGTTTCGCTGTTTTGACCAAATGGCGTTTGACCATGAACGCGGGGTACTAGCATATCTCGACATTGATAATTTCAAGCAGGTCAATGACACGTTCAGCCACACCTGTGGGGATAAATTGCTGATCACTATCGCGAAAGTCTTATCGGACACGGCACCGGCAGGAAGCCATATTTATCGTATTGGCGGTGATGAATTTATCGTGTTACTTCCCTCGAAAGACACGGAAAACAGTCAATCGTGGCTGAACACGTTATATGATGCGACACAGGCAACACGTGATTACTACAATATCGACTTCAGCGTAGGCTTATCCCCTTACTATCCCGGGAATCTGAGCGATCCCGATGCCATTTTAGCCAAAGCCGATAAAGCCATGTATAAAGAAAAAATGGCCAAAAAGGCGCCTGTCACTCAATAAACCATTCAGTGCAGACTTTTCTGTACACGCTCTATTACGCCATACGCGCTCTGTTACATGGCTTTCTCCGCGACCCGTTTACATAACTGGTTCACGTTGCTTTTCGCATAACCTTTTCACATTATTGTCATAGTCCCGTAATAGCATTGGCGCCATCGTTATTCTGGTGTTTATTTGGAGAATGTCATGTTTACCAGAACCACTCTGTGCGTATTATTATCGGGCATGTCTTTCACGGTTGCTGCTGAAGAGACGGTGACCATCACCGGCTCAACCTCTGCCAGTCACATCGTCGAAGTCTTAGCGGAAACCTATCACGCACAAACGCCAAACACTGACATTAAAGTGCAAGGCATCGGCTCTTCGGCCGGTATTCAGGCGCTGAAGCAAGGTGTGGCAGATTTAGGAATGAGTTCCCGTTATCTCAATACCGATGAAATCAAACCCGATGTCGACACTGTGGTGATTGCCCACGATGGTATTGCTTTGGTGGTGCATAACAATAACCCCGTGGGCAACCTGACTAAACAGCAGGTTGAGCAAATTTATCACGGCAAGATCAGTAACTGGAAACAAGTCGGCGGGCCTGATTTAACCATGGCCGTTGTGAGCCGCGAAAATGCCTCCGGATCTCGCTTCTCGTTTGAAGATTATATGAACTTAACCCAGCAGATTGATGGCCAAACCGTCTCCGGTATTAATCCGCGCGTGTTGGTGGTGAACACCAATGGCACGGTGAAAAGCTTGGTGTCTCGCAATGAACACGCCATCGGCTACATTTCTTTGGGTTCAATTGACGACTCAGTCAAAGCCCTTTCTTTTGACGGCATCCACCCGACGTTGACTAACCTTGAATCCGGTGAGTACAAAATTTCACGCCCCTTTTTGATGCTGTATAAAGACAAAAAAGTGCCTAAATCAGCCAAGGCCTTTGTCGATTACGTGGTATCACCCTCGGGTCAGGCARTTGTCGAGCAATATAACTACATGCCTGCCCGTCAGTAATTGCCCTTTATGCTGAGCTAAACAAGCCGATACACGTCCAACGCAAATAGGTGGATGTATATCGGCTTTTTGTGCCTTCTGCCCAGCGAAAACACCTGTCGTCCTGATCACTTAAAATCAGATCGCGTTATTCCACAGGGTATCGATACTCGCTGCCCCATTCCGTCCATGAGCCGTCATACACGGTCAAGTGCTTGCGTCCAGCAATATCGGCTGCCAGCGCCAAAATACACGCCGTTACCCCCGACCCACAGCTAAAGATCAATTGCTGTTCAGGGTCGCTCAATGCATCAAAACGTTGCTGTAACTGTTCGACAGGTAACAAATGCCCTTTCTCAAGCAGCTGGCTAAAAGGCAAGCTATTGGCATACGGCATATGACCGCTGCGCACACCTTCACGAGGTTCAGGCGCCAAACCATAAAAACGCTCCGCTGGTCTGGCATCAAAAATCTGGTTTTGCGGATCGCTCAATGCCTGATGCAGCGTATCACTGTCAATCACCCATGTTGGATCATAATGCGGAACAAAATCGGTTTCTGTCACCGTCTCTGGCGTCTTTGTTTCCAATGCATAACCCGCTTGTCGCCATGCTGGCAAACCGCCATCAAGCACCGCAACCTGTGAATGCCCCATTGCCCTAAACATCCACCAAACACGGGGCGATGAAAAAATCCCTTGGCTGTCGTACACCACCACCACACTGTCATTGCTGATACCCAATACACCCACTTCACGCGCAAACACGTCGGGTGATGGCAGCATATGCGGCAATGCAGCATTCGTATCCGCGATTTTCTTATCAAAGTCGAAATATTGCGCATGAGGAATACGCTGTTGTTGCCATTCAGCATACCCATCACGTGCCGCCCCAGGCATAAACCAACTGGCATCCAGCACAACGAGCTGCGGATGATCGATATTTTCAGCTAGCCACTTGGCTGACACCCTCGACGAGGGAAGAATTAACGCTGACATTGCTTATTCCTTAGCACAAAGAGAACCATCATCACAAAGCTGCCCCACATAAGGCGAATAAGTAGCGATGAAACAGTAGAATTAGATATGATAAACCCAATCAAGGTGGCGCCAGCAATATACCGTATAGAAATACAATATTTCGATGCACTCTGCTTCGAGGCATGAAGCTTCGAGGCGCGAGGCGTCGATGTATTCAACTTTACGGCATTTACTTTTACCACCCCATCGTGAAGACGCCTTCATGTTGTATCAAAGGATTGTCAATGACACAATTTTCTCGCGCAATGTTTGCTTGCTGTGTACTCATCGCTCCCCCAGTATCAGCGTTTAGTGCTAGCAGCGTCTCATTTTCGATGGATAACGACGGAATCGTCGGTACAGACCAAAACTATACCAACGGCGTGTTTTTAGAATTCAATGCCTCGCCTACGTCTTCGTTATCCGCACATGCACCTACGCCAATTCGTCAAGTCGCTACACTATTCCCCCTTAATGATGATGCACAGCAAGGCTGGAGCGTGCGCCTTGGGCAACAAATGTGGACACCTGAAGACATTGAAACCACAGAGCCCGTCGCCAATGATCGTCCTTACGCCGGCATCCTATTCTTGGAAAGTGGCATTTATCAGTATGCTTCCACCTACGCAGATAAGTTTGATGTCATGCTGGGTGTCATTGGTCCCAATGCGTTTGCTGAACAAAGTCAGAAGTTTATTCATGAGATCATCGGCTCTGACGATCCCATGGGGTGGGATCACCAAATTGAACACGACATACTGCTCAATCTCGGTTACCAAGGTCATCGCCTGCTAACCCGTCAACCCGCTTGGGGGATGGAGAGCTATGAGCTCAGTGCAGTGGGTCGCGTAAATGCGGGTAATTATCAAAGTGAAGCCGCGATTGGCGGTGTGCTTCGCTGGGGCAATCACTTAACCGATAATTTTGGTACGACGGGGTTCAATCCGGGTAAATGGGTCGATGTCGGTATGTTATCTTCCAGCGCATCGGGCTATTTTTTCTTTGCTGGCATAGAAGGCCGTTACCGTTTCAATGACATCACCATTGAAGGTGACAGGCCAGATAATGTGCCTGATACCCATATCGAACACTGGCAAGCAACGGCGGTTTTGGGCGGCGTGTATTACCAACCGAGATGGGGCGCGAGTTTGAGCTTTGCGACAAATTCACCCGAGTTCAAAGAAGATGAAAGAAGTTCGACCTCAATGGGGTCTTTAGAAGTGTTTTGGCGATTTTAAGCCGTCAGTAGGTTCCACTGAAAATACACCCTGTGAAGCACAGGGTGTGATTCAAGGCTTATTTACGCCACTGACTGTACAAGAGCAGAGATCCCGGCTGCCTCCAACGTTCCCGTTGCAGCACGTTCAGCAACCTCTTCAGGGGTAAACTGTGCACCATCGTACACAACCACAATGCTGGTATCACCAGACTTCAAAAACGTGGTTTCGCCGTATTCTGTATAACGGGTGGCACCAATACTGATAATCGCTTGTGTCGGGTAACCCGCATTGGCCAAATGCATCGCGATATGTTCGGTTGGCCCCACGTCTTGCTGGTTGTTCATTCTATCGATGATCCAATCCAGCAGCTTTTCGTGGAAGTAGCTGTAGCCCAATACCGGACTGTCTTCGCCGTAACGGTGAATATCGCCATTACGCAGGTGGAAACTGGCGATACGGTACGCATCCAATTCGCCCCCTTCAGACAAGGATGATACCGGGATCAACTGCTTTGATAATCCTTTGGTATTCGCTCCCCAATTTTTCTTTTCACTGATTTTTTTCGCATCGGGCTTTCGAATGGAACAGTCGTTATACGCCGCGAAGTGCGTAGGCGTCAGAGCGACAACACGCTCCCCGTCGTAAACAATGTCACACAATAGCGCCACTTCTGGCTCAATTTGCAGATTATCCGCATCGTTCGGCGGCACGATGGTGCAATGTGACAACGGATATGTAGATAAGAAACCAGCTTTTTCCGATGGCACATAAAACGGAAAGATTGCTTTCGGCTGAATCGCCTCTTTCACTTTGACTGCAAGGAAGTCTTTGGCTTCACCCGCTTGCTCTAAATGACCCGCAAAATTACCCGCTACCCCAAAACCAATCACATGTTGATATGACATCCATTTATTCTCATGTTCAGCAAAATAGACGCCATTTTAGCGGCCTACTGCGTAGTAGCACGAGAAATAGCTCACAACACTGACGATTGCTTACCCTGCATTGTCATGCGAACACAAAGTTGTAAGCAATAATTAACCGTTATTTAACACGCGGTTGTTTTTCTGTATGCTTTTCATACAAAGAAACAGGATGTTTCTACAAAGAAAAGACAAGGAGTCTCAACGTTATGGAAAACCGCAATACAACGTTTCGTCCTCATTTACTGGCACTGTTAATTGCACTCCCCGCTATCGCACTGCCTGCACTTGCTTCGGCTGATTCCGTTACCGCAAACGCAACAGTCAGCCCTGAGCCGTTTAGCTCTGCTCTGCTCAATTCAGCACTGCAAACAAAAGTCATGAATGGTGAGGTGGCCAAAGATATCGCTAATGACCTGCTGCCTTGGCAAGCGGCCATTCAGACCAATGCATGGCATGCCAGTTATTACACCGGCTGTGGCGCGGTCATCATCAGTGACTACTGGGCAGTCACCGCTGCACATTGTCTTGAGGGGAGAGCTGATTTAAGTAATACACTGATTGCAGGGACGACCTATATTCCCAATTCACGGGGTGAAGCGAATAAGGTTGAAGCCCAATACCAATTCAACATCGTAGAAAGCATCCTCCACCCCAATTACAACGGTGTCTATGACATCAACAACGATATCGGTTTGATCAAAGTTGACCGTCCACTCACCAGCGTGGCAAAACCCATCAAGGTCGCCTCACCTCAAGAACAGCTTGAAGCCAATCAAGCTTTCAGTAATAGCTGGAATCCCACGGCCTATTCAACCGGTAATTTGATCGCCTCTGGTTGGGGCAATACAGAGCCTGCATTTTGGCAACCTGATGAATTAATGGTCGTAAAGCTGGCTGGGATCCCGATGGAACAATGTGATGCGGGACTCCCCCTAACGGCATCCTCTCACTTTGTTTGTGCTGACAGTAATACCCCTGAGATCAAAAAAGACGTGTGTGCGGGTGATTCCGGCGGCCCGTTGGTTTGGCAAAACCCAAACCATGCCAGTGATGCAGACTTCGGCTTGCGCGTGGTCGGCGTGACCAGCTTTGGTCCTTACTGTGAAGAAAAATACAATGGCAATCCATTTGCCCAAACAAACGGTTTGTACACGGAATTAGCGGCATACTATGACTGGATCATGAGCGAGACAGGCCTTGATTTGAATGGTCAGTCTCCATCCACATTCAGTCTTAACCCGTTTGAACATGTCCGTGACGATGCGCCAACCACTGATGGCGGCGATACTGGTGGCGGAGAAACGGGTGGAGAAAGCGGTGGTGGCGAAACAGGCGGCACGGATGAAGGTAAAGAAACAGAAACCAGCACCTCAACATCATCCGGTGGCGGTAGCATGCCTGCCACTTTCCTCGCCACGCTGTTGGCGCTGGCATACTGGCGTCGTAAAAACTGATTGAGTACCCATGTTGTGGCACCTCCCCCCTTGCCGTAATATGAGTCACTCAAGCTAACAAAAAAGCGCCCGAAGGCGCTTTTTTTATGTCTATCAAAACGTATAGCTCTACACATATGGATTTACATATACACCTGTCTACATACGCTTCTGATAGGTACTACTCATCATCCAGCTCAACCAGTTTGGTTGAACCACCGTGGAACTTCTCGCGCTGACGCTGTACCAAGGCAAAGAAGCCAGGGATCAGGAAGGTACCGGCCAGCAATACGCACAGCAAGCCCCCCGTCAGGGAAATACCCAAGGAGTTCTGGCTGATGTGACCCGCGCCGGAAGCGAAAACCAAGGGCAGAATACCCAAGATGAACGACCAAGACGTCATGTTCACCGCGCGGAAACGTAAGCGACCACCCCGTACAGCGGCTTGTTCGATATCCAACTCTTTCTCTTCACGTTCAATTTTGGCAAATTCAACAATCAAGATGGCATTCTTCGCCGCCATGGCAATCAGCAGGACTAAACCAATCTGTGCGTACAGGTTCAGTGGTGTACCCGTGAGGTTCAACGCAAGGAACGAGCCCAATGTCGCGACAGGTACCACCAAAATGATCGCCAGTGGAATACTCCAGCTTTCATACTGCGCCACCATGAACAAGTAGATAAAGATCAGTGCCAACGCAAAGGCGTAAATCGCTTGGTTACCTGCTTGTACTTCTTGGTAAGCCATGCCCGTCCACTCGTACTGATAACCCTGCGGCAACACTTCTGCAGCCACACGCTCCATCGCCGCAATAGCATCACCACTGGAGTAACCCGGTGCTGGCGAACCTTGGATCACCACAGAACGGTACATGTTGTAACGCCATGCCACATCCGGCTCAAACACTTGCTCCACTTTCGTCAGCGTGCTCAATGGGATCATGGTGCCATTAGCAGAACGCACATGGAAGCGCTCAAGGGCATCTAGGTTGTCACGGAAATCACTGTCGGCTTGTAGCGTCACACGGTAGTTTTTACCGTACATGGTGAAATCGTTCACATACATGGAACCTAGGTTACCCTGTAGCGTCTGGAAGATGTCGGTCAGTGGAATGCCCAACTGCTTGGCTTTCACACGGTCAATATCCACATAGTAATGCGGAACATTGGCACGGAAGGTACTGAAGGTATATTGGATCTCAGGTTGCGCGTTCGCCTTCTTGATCACCTCACCCATCACATTCGCCAAGTCAGTACGACTACGGCCTAGCGTATCTTCCAATACAAATTCAAAGCCAGATGCTGGTCCCATACCCGGTACCGCAGGGGCGCCCATCGCGAACACCACCGCTTCAGGTAAGTTCATCGCAGCACGAGCGTTAATACGGCCAGCGATAGCAAACGAAGAGTGATCCCCTTCCATCGCATTTCGCTCATCCCACTCTTTGAGTTTGATGAACAACGACGCACCGTTAGAAGCCGCGGCACCGGTCAAGAACGCAAAGCCATTCGCGACCGTGATCCCTTCAATTCCCGGCTCTGTCGCTAGCATATCTTGCAACTTCAACGTGGTCGCTTCCGTACGTGACAGAGAGGCGGAATCCGGCAACTGTACATTTACCAGCAAGATCCCTTTATCTTCCGTCGGTACAAATGCTGTCGAGGTCGTTTTCGATAAGTACGTTACCGCACCCACCGCAAGAGCAAAAAACGCCACCAACAACACAACCTTACGCACCAAGAAACCGGCGATTTCACCGTATTTCACGGTCACTTTATCAAGGCCACGGTTGAAGATTTCAAACCAGCGAGACGTATTGCCGCCGCCTTGTTTCAGCACCAAGGCACACAAAGCCGGTGACAAGGTCAATGCATTAATCGACGAAATCAATACAGAGATACAGATCGTCAATGCGAACTGGCGGTACATGATGCCGGTGATCCCAGGCAACATAGCCACAGGCAAGAACACCGCCAACAATACCAAGGTCGACGTGATGATCGGCCCTGTTACCTCTTTCATCGCCAACAGGGTCGCTTTACGCGGCGTCAGGCTTGGGTCACGTGCCATGTTGGTATCAACGTTTTCGATAACAAGAATGGCATCATCCACCACGATACCGATAGCCAGAATCAAACCAAACAGGGTCACGGTGTTAATGGTAAAGCCGGCTGCAAGCATCACGGCAAATGTACCGATCAACGACACAGGAATCGCCACGACCGGGATCAACGTTGAACGCATACTGCCCAAGAACAGATATGTCACGGCAATAACCAGCAAAATCGCTTCAATCAGGGTTTTAACGACCCCTTTGATTGACTCAGACACAAACAATGTCGTGTCATAGCTGGTTTCATACGCCAAGCCATCAGGGAAGTTTTTGCTCAAACGATCCAACATCGTCATCACGGCTTCACCACTTTCCAACGCATTGGCGTCAGATTGCAGGTTCAATGTCACAATCGATGCCGGCTTATTACGGAACTGACCGTTACCGTCATAGAACTTCTTACCCAGTTCAACACGTGCAACATCTTTCAGGTACACCATCGAACCATCGTTATTGGCTCGCAGTACCACGTTCTCAAACTCGTCAACGTTCTCAAGACGACCTTTGGTCACGAGGTTAAATTGCACGTCCTGTGCCGCACTGTAAGGGGCTGCACCCACTTTACCGGCCGCAACCTGTATGTTCTGCTCAGACAGCGATTTATGGACATCCGACGTGGTCAGGCCCAAGTTCGCCATTTTCTCTGGATCTAACCAGACACGCATGGCGTACTCGCCGCCGCCGATCACGTTCACTTCACTGATCCCTTTCACGCGCGCCAATTGGTCTTTCACGTTCAGGTTAATGTAGTTGACCAGGAATTTATCGTCGTACAGATCATCTGGCGAGTAAAAGTTCAACACCATCAACAAGTCAGGGGAACGCTTTTTCACCGTGACACCGACCATACGCACTTCTGCCGGTAGCTTCGATTCAATCTGCGCAACACGGTTTTGCACGTTCACCTGCGCCATGTCAGGATCGGTACCGATATCAAACGTCACGTTCAGGCTGTAAGAACCGTCATTGGCGCTTTTTGAAGACATGTAAATCATGTTTTCAACACCATTGATCGATGCCTCGATCGGATCGGCAATCGCCTCTTCAACGACCTCCGCACTGGCACCTGAATAGTACGCTTTCACGCCCACTGATGGCGGGCTGATTTTAGGGTATTCCGCCACAGGCAGATTCAGTGCAGCGATGGCACCCGCCAAGGTCAGAATGATTGAGATCACCAGCGCAAACTTAGGGCGCTGGATAAAAAAGCGACTTAACATGATTACCCTTTCGCCTCTTCATTTTCGAGTCGCACTGTCACACCGTTACGCACACGCTGCAGCCCTTTGGTGAGCACTTTGTCGTCTGCATTCATGCCCGATGCAATGATGATCCCATGTTCTGTTTGTGGACCTAACGTTACATTGCGGCGTTCTGCCACGTTGCCATCGGCCAATACCATGACAAAATCACCTTCCAGATCGCTTTGCACCGCACGACGTGGGATCACAATACGCTCAACCGGCGTTTTCTCACGCAGGAAAACTTGAACATGCTGACCCGGCAACAGTGCCTGATCGGCGTTATTGAAGCTGGCGCGCATCGCAATCGTACCGGTATTCAAATCAATACGGTTGCCGATGTAGTCCACCGTACCGAATTGATCATATTGCTCACCGTTTGAAAGCGTCAATACGACTTCCACATCGTTCGAGCCTTTGCCTGCACCGTCTAACGAGTCAATGCCTAAATCCAGACGCTGACGCTCACTGACGTTGAAAGAGGCCTGAATCGGGTCAAGGCTCACTAGCGTGGTTAACACGCCTGCGCTCGGCGACACCAAATCACCAATACTCACTTTACTGTCGCTAATGCGACCAGTGAACGGCGCCATAATGCGGGTATAAGAAAGGTCAACTTCTGCCGATTTTACTTGGGCTTTTGCGGCTTTTAACTGTGCTTCGGCATTCAGTCTTTCGGCCGTAAGGCGGTCATACTCAGACTGGCTGATGCTACCTTTCGGTAGCAGGTTTTCACCACGCTGCCAATCTAAGTTGGCACGCTTGAGCATGGCTTCTGCCTGAGACACAGACGCTTGTGCGCTGGCAAGACGCGCTTCATACGCGGCAGGTTCAATAACATACAGCAGCTGGCCTTTTTCGACCTGCTCACCTTCTTTAAACAAACGCGATTTCAGATAACCAGACACCTGTGCGGTAATGGCCACATCTTCCATCGCTTCCGTGCGTCCTACGAACTGTTTACCTTGTTGGTATTCAATCACGGAGACAGGTTGTGCTGCCACCAGCGGCATCATCGCGGCAGGTTGCCCTGTCGCCTTCTCTCCACACCCCACAAGCAGACTGGTACTTATGAGTGTTGCGAGCATCAGTTTTTTATTCATATTGCCGACCATCTAAATTTTTGTAATAAAAGCGCAAAAGGTTTGTTAACCTGTCATCATTTGCATTATTAAGAAACATGCCCCGTTACGCGTAAATGTGTAACATGTTGATCTATTTTGCTGAAAAATAGCATTAAGGCTTTAATAGAAGCTGAACAACGGCGGGGATAAGAGAAGATTTTCGCTTTAAATGTTTCAAAGTGTTTCACATTGCGTGTTTTTATGAATTTGAACAGTATGCGGATCATTTACTGCTTATAACTCATAATCTTATAACCGCAGCAATATATACCTAGGGCGCATATAAAATGGATTACCTACCGATATTTTTGTCATTAAAGGATCGAAAAGTCATCGTTATTGGCGGTGGGGAAGTCGCATGCCGAAAAATCGACTTATTAAGAAAGGCAGAAGCGGATATTACGGTCGTTTCCCCTGCTCTTCACCCCTATCTTGCGGGGTTGACAGACAAAGCAGAAATCACATGGATTAACAAATCCTATACACCTGATGATCTCGACGGCGCGCATCAGGTCTGGGCAACGACCAACCAGCGAGCACTGAATCATCAAGTTTACAATGATGCGCAAGCGCGCGGATTATGGACCAATGTGGTCGATGATAAAGATTACTGTGATTTCATTACCCCCTCGCTGATCGACCGCTCACCGATTCAAGTAGCGATATCCAGTGGTGGCGCCTCTCCGGTTTTGGTTCGCTTCTTGCGTGAAAAACTCGAAACGCAACTGCCGCATAACCTGAGTCTGTTGGCGGACTACGCAGGCCAGCAACGTGACCGTATTAAACAACACTTCAACACCGTGGATGAACGCCGTAAATTTTGGGAATTATTTTTCCGTCACCCCGGCGTGGAACAGGCTGACAGCATGGCGGCCTTAGAGCAGCATTTTCAGCAACTGCTCAACGACAATGCCGAGTCACTGGCAGGGCTGTATTTGATTGAAACAGGGAGCGATCCTGAAATGCTGAGTTTGAAAGCCTTGCGCCTCATGCAGCAGTCGGAGTTTGTGTTGTTTCCTGAAGGGGACAGCGATGGAATTTTTGTTGATTTATGTCGTCGGGATGCAGACCGTGCTCCCTACACGGTAAACACGCTGCCGGATCAGGTGCAGCAATACCTCAACGAAGGACTACGGGTTTGTGTGTTAGCAGACAAGGGATTAGCATCAACATTGTTTACCCCTTTGCTGCGTTATCGCCACGCGCAACACGTTCCCACAGTGTAACCCTGCGTACCACTTACTTAAACGGGTGTGTATCACTGACACTGAGCATACCCCTCTCTTCATGTATACCGACAGGCACCCAGCAATCCATACCCTCTGTATTCATACTCATACAGCGCGTTGCCGACTGTTCATTAAAATGAACACAACAAAATTCAAGTTAGCACACAAAATAAGTCACAAAATGCTAAAGTTGCTTAAAAGGTATTTCTTCTTTTATTAAAACAGGCAACATCGAAATGCATGATATCACAACACTTATTGTCACCGTGTTCATGGGCTTTTTTGCCATGATGAACCCCATTGCCAATACCGCCGTTTTTGTCGGGATGACAGGCAATCAAACACCACAACAACGCAGAAATACCGCCATTAAAGCTTTAGCGACCGCTTTTTTTATCATTGCAGCATTCTGCTTACTCGGGAAAGGGATATTTAATGTCTTCGGCATTACCCTGCCCGCTCTCCGACTGGCTGGCGGTATTCTGGTCTTTCTCGTGGGCTACCACATGTTACAAGGCAGCCCCTCGAAAATGCATTCCAGTCATACAGAAACATCAAACAAAGGGGAAAACAGTGATGCACAAGACGACGGCAAAGATATCGCCATATCGCCGCTCGCACTCCCTATTCTGGCCGGCCCAGGGACCATTGCGACAGCAATGAACTACTCGGCATCCGGTGATATTCTGCATATCGTGATCACCATCGCCGCATTTGCAACATTGTGTTTGATCACCTTTGTCTGCTTCTTATTCGGACCTAAGTTGGTGGATAAAATCGGCGAAAGCGGCATAAGCATTACAACCCGCTTGATGGGATTGATCTTAACCGTGATTGGCATGCAAATGCTTATTCAAGGCGTGCATGATGCGTATGCTTTATTCCAAACGGCGGGCTGACAATCATTAGCATGCTAATGATACATAAAGGAAAGCCTGCACTGTCAGGCTTCCTTCTCACCATAACGTCAAAAAACGATCACTTGTAATCGTTCACCGGCCCCGCATCCATGATCACATCCACCTCGCCTTGGGCGTTTCGCACAAGTTTCGGCCGATTTTCTGAACCGGAACGACTGTAATATTCGAGCGCTTTAATGATCACCCCTTCAGGGGTATTGATGATCATGCCCGGCACACACGTGAAAATCGAATCATCCCGATTGGCATTATCGGCAGGAATAACGATCTCTGTGCCTTGGTGGTTGTCAATCATCATAGACACTTTATAACGATGGAATGATCCCGACCCATTCGACTGTGCCGAATAAGCCACCGGTACGACGGCTTGAATGTCGTCATTAAGGCGAATCCGAATTTCTTCTTTGCTCGTGCTGGGTTTCGATTGAAAAAAGCCCCCTTTTGCCTGCTTCACATCACCACTGTGACAGACTGCGCCATTACCAAAATCTTTTAATGGCATGACACCTTGTGCGCCAAACATCGCCACATCGACTTGTGTGCCATTGGTTAAAAACACCAACGCATAGACGTCGTAATCTGTCCCACTATTCCATGAAATAGACGCGGTAATTTCGGGTGTTTTCTCAATCAAAACGGCCCTTCGCCCTTTCGACAGATCAACTTTTCCGCTGACTTTCTCCAAATTAATCGTTGGCGACGGCGTAGCACTTGTTACATGGGATGGCGGTGAGACCGATGGCGCAACAGGAGAAACGACAGAAGGTGCAGCTGGCGGCGCAGCATCAACGTCCACGCCATACAATTCGCATAGCCCCACCAGCCCACTGGTAAACCCTTGCCACACCGAGCGCAATTTACATTGGCCATTACGCAGATAGATCTCTGCGACTGTGATGCCTTTTTCGGTACTGAACGCCTCGGGTTTCAAGGTGATCACCGTGCCATTGCAATGTACTTCCGCAACAAGATCTAGCCCTGCAAACCCAACGCCATTCTCTTCCGTTAACGTAATCGCTATTTTGGCAATATGACCTGCGGCTTCATGCAATGAAAATTTAATCTGATGCACAGTCAGGTATTGTTGACTCAACGGTGAAATAAACGTCGCCACGTTATCGGGATCGCTCGGTTGATTGAAGAACACCATGCCTTCATCCCCACGGACTTTCCCCGTCTCATCCAATAAGAAAGCCGTAAGATTCACATCAATCTTCGCTGAGGTTGAATGCTTGATATACAGGGTGCCTTGTGACACGGGTAACGCACAATTACCACCTTTTTGTAATTCCATTTCGGTTCCTTCCCCATTGAGTCTGTGTTCAGTGTATTGATGGTCATCTGAATGCCATGACGACGCAACACGTACACACCAAAACCTCTTGTATGCCAATGAAATATTAGCCATTTCGGTCTAGCGGCTCATTGATTTGCAGTGTTTTATGACCGACTTAGCACTTCGCTCTCTTCTCGTCTGGTAGCCGTGTCATACTGCATTTTGAACAATGCTAATACCCACCATGTCACCTGTCAGAAACTTTTACACTCTTACCCAGTATCTACAAATGAATCAATATAACCCACTAAATTTATGAGGTTTTATATGTTGGCACTCGGTGTGCATAAAAAGAAAGTACAAGCATTATCCAATAACAATTAACGCAGACATGTTCATGACGGGAGAAGAAGAATGATAAAACAAATTGCCCTAACCGCATTGTGCGTCGGTTCTTTCGCCTTTGCAGGCTTAACACAGGCCGCCGTGATGTACGATGTTATTAATGCAACGTCGAAAAACTGCAAGGGTGGCCCACACGGTCTATGGACCAATAAACATAAATTCAGTGGCGGGAAGTGTGGCCAATACTTCGGTATTCAAAGTGGGAAGTTTACGTTTTATAACGATCACAGCGATCAAAACCAGTGGACAGCAACGTTAAATATGCTTGCGAAGAACCCTACGGGGGATTGGGCTGAAGTGAACATAAACTTTGAAGACTTCAGTCATAAAGAAGCCTATAAACGAGGCGGTGGAGGCAGAGACAACAGCCCCACTGATTTAAACACGACGCCCGAAGTAGGCAATGGTGATATCGACTTTTTCACCGGGATTGGCGCAGGAAGCTACATTAAAATCACGAAAAAAAATAGCGCTGTAAAAATGTTTGATTATCTCAGCCTATTTGGCACCAAAAAAGGCAAACCGCTCGTTTTCCAGTTTGGTGACGGAGCCAGTGATAAGCGTATGAATAATTCAGCCCCACTCGTCTTTGGTGGCGCAGCTTGGCTGTTACCGTACTACGGCGCTCCTGGTAAGAAACATTGGGATCTGAACTTACACTTTGTCGAACCGACCGTTTTTACTGTTCCCGCTCCTTCATCACTCGGCATGTTTGGTGCTGGTGCGTTGGCTCTTGCCTTTTGGCGTCGCCGTCAAACGCAATCGTAACCTGACGTATACATTCTCCTTAAAAAAACGGCGGTATCAGTCTTGCACTGACACCGCCGTTTCTCTGTTTTCTAAAACATTATGACTCGCGATTAAACCAATCCAACTTCTCATGCAAAGCCGTTACACTCCCCACCACAATCAGGGCTGGACTTTTCGCCTGCTTTGCGACGTTAGGTAGCGCATGTAAATCGCAACGAAACACGCGTTGTTCGCGACGTGTGCCGTTCTCAATAATGGCGCATGGCATGTCGTTGGCTAAGCCATGGGTTAACAGTTTATCCGCAATGTACCCGCTTTGTTTCAGGCCCATATAAAACACGAGGGTCGCGTTCGACTGTGCCACTGCCTGCCAATCGATCTCTTTGCCGTCTTTTTGCACATGGCCAGTAATAAACTGCACGGCTTGCGCGTGATCACGGTGGGTCAACGGAATGCCCGCATACGCCGTCGCCCCCGCCGCGGCTGTAATGCCCGGTACCACTTCAAAGTGAATGTTATGCTCAGCCAAGGTTTCCAGCTCTTCTCCGCCTCGCCCAAAGATGAAGGAATCACCGCCTTTCAGACGCACCACCCGCTTTCCTGCCAAGGCTTTATCCACCAACAACTGGTTAATCTGATCTTGCGGCACACAATGATAGTCCAATTGCTTGCCCACATAAATCATCTCTGCGTGTTCACTGGCTAATGCGAGAATATCCGCCGACACCAAGCGGTCATACACCACCACATCAGCCTGTTGGATCACATGGTACCCCTTTACCGTCAGCAGATCCGGATCGCCCGGCCCTGCCCCCACCAAAGAGACCAAGCCATGCTCTAAAGCGGTCATACGTGTAGTCATCACAACACCTGTCTATGCAAAATTGAGAATAAGAAGGCGCACTGTGGTGACAATGCCGCTTGTTATTATCACTGTATTATCAATCGATTATTGCGTATCGCCTCACACCTGCACAGCATAAGGCGACCGCATTTTATCTCACAGTATCTCGTGATTACTTGGTGGCCAACACGCCTTCAGCCTGTGTTTCTGTTTCCGTGCTGATCGCTGGCGCCGTTTTGGCGTGCGTCAGGTAAAGCGGAATGCAGGTAAACAGCAAGCCACCCACAATGTTACCCAGAATGGTCGGGATCAGGTTGAAGTTCAACCATGTTGCGATACCGAAGTCAGCACCCAGCATCATACCCAGTGGGAACAAGAACATGTTCACAACGGCATGCTCAAACACAAGGGCGAAGAAAATGAAAATGGGCAGCCACATCACTGCGATTTTGCCCGCTACCGTACGCGCTGTCATGTTACCAATCACGCCGAGACACACCATCAAGTTACACAAAATACCGCGTACAAAACAAGTGATCCAACCGTCCATGCCCAAATTTTCAAACCCGACGGTACGGGCTGTGGCAATTGCCATAAACTTCTGACCGACGGCGTTCGGTTCTACACTGAAATTCATTGTCAGAGACAAAGCAATCAGACCCGCGACAAGCAGTGAGCCAATCAGGTTACCTAACCCAACCAATCCCCAGCAACGTAAAATACGTCCCCATGTGATACCGGGACGATTTTCAAATTTGGCTAAGGGAGCTAAACCAAAGACACCCGTGACCAAGTCATACCCCATCAAACTTAAAATACAAAAACCGACCGGGAAAACGAGTGCCCCGACAATACCGATCCCTGTTTGTGTGATGGTAGTAATCGCCACGACAACCGCCAGTGACAAAATGATCCCCGCCATCATGCCACGCAGGATCAGATCTCGCGTGCCTGTGCGTACTTTTGCTTCGCCCGTGTCAATCATTGTCTGGACGAACTCTACCGGTTTTAAGTAAGACATCATGTCTCTCCAATAAGTTGAAATTAAARTAAAATTGAATAGTAAAAGGTTGCCTGTTTCTGTCTTATCCCTGTTGAATAAGCAGGAACAAGCAGCCTTTGAGCTATTGAATCTTCACCGCATTGTCGTGTTTACTCGCTATGCAGCAATTTCAACGTTACCCTTTATCACACGGGCTTTATAGGCCTTCACACTAAAGCGAGCGTCTTCCATGCACACCCCAGTTGTGAGGTTAAAACGCTGTTTTTTCAGCGGGCTTGCCACCCATAACTCGCCTTGGTGTTCACAAATCAAGCCACGAGATAGCACATTAGATTGAAAGAATGGGTCAGTATTGCTGATAGCCAACACGGCTTCGGCATCCGTCGGACGAAAAACAGCAACTTGCTGGCCATTCACTAACGCACACACACCCGTTCCTGGAACGATATCGCTGATAACGCAAATTTTTTCAAATGACATAATCAACCTCGCCTTATGCTTCAGTCAGAGACGGTTCAGTCAGCGTCACATGTAAAATGTCGCCTTTCGCGTCAGGGTGTTTTTCAGTAAATGTGGCGGGGCGGTGCTGTTCACGCTCTGGAGTAAATACCACATTGTCATCACGCTTATCGGCATTAATGAAATGCGCAAAACGCGTTAGCTGTGACGGGTCATTAATGGTCGCTGTCCACTCACACTCGAACGCATCCACCAGCTTGGCAACATCAACCTCTAACTGTGCATTGATGCCCAGCTTGTCGTTAACGATGACGTCTCGCAGGTAGTCCACACCGCCTTCCATGTTTTCCATCCACACCGAGGTGCGCTGCAGTGGCGCCGCGGTACGAATATAAAACATCATAAAGCGGTCGATGTATTGAATCAGGGTGGCTTGATCGAGATCGCTGGCTAGCAAATCCGCATGACGCGGTTTCATCCCGCCGTTGCCGCACACGTACATATTCCAGCCCGCATCCGTCGCGATAATGCCGAGATCTTTCCCCTGTGCTTCCGCACATTCACGGGTACAACCTGACACACCAAACTTCATTTTGTGGGGAGTACGGATGCCTTTGTAACGGTTTTCGATGAAAGACCCTAAGCCAACAGAGTCTTGCACGCCATAACGGCACCATGTTGAACCTACGCAGGTTTTCGCCATGCGCAAGGCTTTGGCATAGGCTTGACCGGTTTCAAAACCCGCATCAATCAACTTGCCCCAAATCGCGGGCAGATCGTCTTTTTGCGCGCCAAATAAACCAATACGCTGCGCACCGGTCACTTTGGTGTAGAGCTGGTATTCTTCGGCCACTTTCGCCAGTGCGCCCAAGGCTTGTGGTGTCACTTCCCCCCCCGCCATACGCGGGATGACGGAATACGTACCGTCTTTTTGAATGTTGCCGAGGAAGTTGTCATTGGTGTCATGCAGCTTCACCAACTGTGGCTTGAGGATATGTTCGCCCCAGCATGACGCCAGAATCGAACCCGCCAACGGTTTACACACTTCACAGCCGTAACCTTGGCCATATTTAGCCAGTAACTCATCAAACGTTTTGATTTCATCAATGCGGATCAAATGGAACAATTCTTGGCGAGAATACGCAAAGTGCGCACACACATCGTTCTTCACTTCGATGCCAGATTTTGCTAATTCCGCATTCAGCACRGACGTCACCAGAGGAATACAGCCCCCACAGCCCGTACCCGCCCCTGTTACGGCTTTAATATCACCAATGGTGTGATGGCCCTGTGCAACTGCTTGAGCGATTTTGCCTTTGGTGACATCAAAACACGAACAAATCACGGCAGATTCAGGCAACGAATCCGCGCCTAATGTCGGCTTTTCAGCTCCAGCATGTGCCGGTAAAATCAACGCATCTGGGTGTTCTGGCAGGTCAATCTCATTGAGCATCAATTGAAGGAGATCGCCATAATCGGCGGTATCCCCGACCATGACCGCGCCAAGCAGCTTTTTATTGTCTTGTGACACAATCAAGCGCTTGTACACTTCTTGTTCTTCGTTTTGGTAAACGTAGCTCTTACAACCTGGCGTGCGACCATTGGCATCCCCAATGGAGCCCACTTTCACACCCAATAGTTTCAATTTGGCCGACATGTCAGCGCCTTCGAAAGTGCTGTCAGTGTTACCCAATAAATGGTCAACCGCCACCGTCGCCATTTTGTAACCCGGAGCGACTAAGCCGTAAAACGTGCCATTCCATGAAGCACATTCACCAATGGCGTAGATATTCTCGTCAGAAGTTTGGCAATGGTCGTTAATAGCAATGCCACCACGCGGGGCGATATCCAGTTCCATTTGACGCGCCAGTTTGTCTTGCGGACGAATACCGGCCGAGAACACAATGAAGTCGGTTTCGAGTTCAGTGCCATCCACAAAACGCATTACGTTACGTGCGGTCTTACCTTCAGGGGCGATTTCTGCGGTATTTTTGCTGGTATGCACGTTAACGCCCATACGCTCAATTTTCTGACGAAGCTGATTGCCCCCCGCCAAGTCCAGCTGCTCTGCCATTAGCTTTGGCGCAAATTCCACCACGTGGGTGTCCATGCCCAGCGCCTTCAGGGCACCCGCCGCTTCGAGTCCAAGCAAGCCACCACCAATCACAACGCCGCTTTTGCTGTTTTTGGCACAGGCTTCGATTTGCTTGAGATCTTCAATGGTGCGGTAAACGAAGCAATCTTTGCTTTCATTACCTTTAATCGGCGGTACAAAGGGGAAGGAGCCCGTGGCAAGAATCAGTTTGTCGTACTGAATTTCACGACCGGTTGATGAGTAAACAATGCGGTTTTGGCGATGAATATTGATCGCGCGTTCGCCGAGCAGTACTTGAATACCGTGTTTTTCGTAGAAGCCTTCTTTAACTAAAGACAACTCTTGTGCAGTGTGATGGGAGAAATAAGAAGAAAGGTGAACACGGTCGTAAGCGACACGGGGTTCTTCACAGAAAACGGTAATCTCTAGGTTTGAGACATCCGTTTTCTCAACCAGATCTTCGAGATAGCGATGGCCCACCATGCCATTGCCGACGACCACCAGTTTGAGCTTGCTCATAATCAGTTCCAGCCATTATCTGTAATACTGACCTGATTGTGAGTTATGAACAAAAATGAACATATGATGTAAATCAATTACCGTTTTAAACTACCCTAAAGGGGTAGGTATGACGACAGTGGTGAAATTATCAACAAGATACCGCCAGGGAATGTAGTAAAGTTTCATTATTTGTCATTTTAAAGCAGCCAAAATAGGCAATTCCACAGGCACACTGTGGTGTATCTCTCACTAAAAAAACACACTGCCTAAATTATTAGACAGTACGATTTGATCGACTTAAACCCGCTGTTACGGCTCATCATAGCGTAGGCTGAAGTACTTTCCCCATGACCCATTCATCCACATAGCAACCACCGACATTCATTGCTTCTTGCTTTACCCCTTCTTTCACAAAGCCAAACGCATGGTATAAACCGATGGCTTGCGCATTGTGGGCCATCACAGTCAATTCAAGCCGATGAATTAAACGCGCCCTTGCCTCTGTTTCCAACGCGGTAAACAACTGACGGCCGATACCCTGCCCGCAATAGGACTGCTTAATGCCAATCACACAGCGCATAACGTGCTTCACTCGAGATAACCCCGTCACTAACCCTGCTATATAGCCGACAATCTCACCGGAGACATCATCAACCGCCACCAGCATGACGCCCTCTGCCCCATCACTCAATTGTTGTAATCGAGTTGCTTTCTGTGCCAGCGTGGTCGTACGTTCGTCTGGTTCATACAGCATAAATGCGGTTTCATTGTCTAACTGTTGATCTAATGCGAGCATCTGTTGCGCGTCATCTATCGTCACTTCCCTGACAATCATCATTGGGCTCCTTTCTCTGTTTTGTTGTGTGCGAATGCTAGGTTTTGTCTTTAAATAACAGCACTTAGCTTTTAACGTAAACCTGTCAACTTACCCGCCAAGCCTCTGTACGACCAGTCACACACACCGCTTCTGAACGCCATATCACGCAAACACACCTTGCGGTGTTTCACATTTCATCACGCACAACCTCATGTATACTGGCAAGCAGTACGCTTAATGCCACAAACAGCAAAGATATAAAGGTATAAATGTGAAAAAACAGTCGGCAAACACCGTCATCGTATTGGACTTTGAAACCACCGGCCTCTCACCGAATATGGGCGATCGCGCCATTGAAATTGGTGCAGTAAAAATCCAAGATGGCCAAGTCATCGATCAATTTCAGCAACTGATGAATCCCGGTTTTCGTGTCAGTAGTTTTATTGAAAGCTATACAGGGATCAGTAACCCCATGCTGGCCGATGCACAGCCGTGTGAGACGGTAATGGATGACTTTGCTGATTTCATTCAGGGCTACAATTTGATTGCTCATAATGCGTCATTCGATCAGCGTTTTTTAGATGCTGAACTACAACGCATTGGTCGTACCTACCCCGGTGAATTTGCCTGTTCAATGTTGATTGCACGCCGGCTGTACCCACACTCATCCAATCATAAATTGGGGACCTTGGTGCACACATTGGATATCGACAACGACGGCACGTTTCACCGTGCATTAGCCGATGCCGAAATGACAGCCAAGCTGTGGCTGCGTATGCTGGATGATATTCAGCACCAATATCGCATTCCTGCACTGACATTTGAAGGGATGCACAAGCTTAGCAAAACCAGTAAAACGGCAGTACCGACCTATTTACGCAAGCTGGCTTAAATTAAGTTAGATTAAATTAGCTGCATTCAACGGCGACAGCCAGTATTCACACAATAACCGCAACGCGACAGCATTCGCTTGGTGGGTTATCTATGATGATGAGGAGTAACACGCATGGGATTATTCAGTGCTTTGATCGGCAACGCCGGTGAAATGGATCAAGATGAAGCGTATGAAGAGTTGTCGACCATTTTAGGTAACGGTGAAGCCATTGAACTGGCATACAAACTGGTTCGAGACATGATTGTACTCACCAATCGCCGCCTGATTTTAATCGACAAGCAAGGGCTAACGGGGAAGAAGATTGAATACCGTTCAGTACCCTACAAGTCGGTGACCATGTTTACGGTAGAAACCACCGGGCATTTCGATTTAGATGCCGAGTTGAAGATTTGGGTATCAAGTCAATCCGAGCCACTTAGCTTTGAATTTAGTGGTAAAACCAACATTTACACCCTGCAAGCGCTGCTTGCGGAAAAAGTGGCGGGATAAACCGCCACGCTCGTTACTGCGCGCAATGACAGATGCACAATGACCAATGCAATGCCATCGCTATACAGACAAGATATGTCGGATCCACGCTGACATATCTGTAATTTGCGGGTAACACACTTGGTGTTCCATATTGTATTCACGCCAGTTGGGTGACAACCCTAACTGTTGCAATGCCGTGTAGGCCGATTTGGCTAAGGGTAAATACACCACGGGATCAAAGCGACCGTGCATGATCTCGATCGGCAAAGCGTGGTTTGCGGCGCTGACCGTCATGCCATCCGCTGTCGGGAAATAGGTCGATAACGCCAGTAAACCCGCTAAGGGATGCGGATAGGTTAACGCGGTGTGATAGGCCACCGCGCCCCCCTGCGAAAAGCCCACCAACAAGATGCGATCACTGGCGATCCCTTTCTCTCTTTCCTGATCAATCAATGCAGCCACTTGATCTGAAGAGGCCAGCAATTGCACTTCATTAATCGTACGTCCTGCCCCCATGGATAAAATATCGTACCACGCAGGCATAACCATACCGCCATTGATGGTCACCGGTATGGATGGAGAATGCGGGAAAATAAAACGAATCGGGGCGTCTTCCGGTAAGCCAAGTTCAGGCAACAACGCTTCAAAATCATGCCCGTTGGATCCTAACCCGTGCAACCAAATCACAGAGGCTGTAGGCGTCACATTGGGCTCAACCACCACTGCTGATAATTGCTTCATCGTGTTTCTCTTTCTCTAAATTGAATGAAACCATCTTTATCACGTTGGCGGGACACAAACAATAATGCCGCGACAAATGCTGCGGCATTACAGGTTTACACCATGACGTTTATTCAGGCATCACACGCGCGGTTCTGCCATCCACATTCACGCGGACTCGCTGCCCGACGGTAAACATCATATTCGGGTTGGCCTCTTGCACAATCGCAATGGTCTCACCGGTATCATCCATTTTTATGGTCAGGTTAACCCCGTTGCGGCGCGTCACCCCTTCCGCGGCTTTGGTCCCCGCGTAGCCACCGAGTAAACCGCCCCCAATGGCAGCAATGTCAGACCCTGAACCCCCACCGACTTTAGATCCTAAAATCCCCCCAACGGCAGCCCCTGCCAGTGCGCCTATCGCTTGCCCTTCCCCCTCAATATTGACGGGTTCGGTTTTCACAATGGTGCCATACCGCACTTGCTGTATGCTCCGCGTATCGGCCACACCATAAGAATCCCCATAAGGATTACTTGAGCACCCTACCAGTCCTAAACCGGACCCCAACAATAAGCAGCACGCCATTAACATGGCATACATTCGCTTCAGAAAAAGCGGTTTCTTCATTCTGGATGGCATTGCATTCGTCACTAAATAAGAGCGCTTCACATCACACCTGCCTGCATACGGTTATTTATCTTCATCAAGTATAGCAAGGGCTGTTTTATCGCCATCAGTTAATAACTTGAACAATAAGCGAGCAAGCGCACAAAAAATGCGCGCTGAAGCGAACGAAAATATTGCATTTTTTCACTCAACAGTTACTTTACTTTGCCCCCGCTCAATAATGATAAGCAGGTGGCCTTGAGCGGTCGTAATCATCCCCTTTGATGCAGAACAGGCAATGAAAAAACACCTCACATTACAGCCTATGCTTTTCATGCTGTTTGGCTTATCGCTTGTTGCGCTGATCGCCAGTTGTCGTCATTTTTTATTGCCCGGCACCGCCTCTGGTCAACCGCTCACTTGGATCAACGAGCTGATTGAAACCCGTCGTCAAGACGATGATCTCGATGATCGCGCCACGGCGCTCGCCCAATCAACACAAACTGCACGTCCAGAGCATACGCACAGCGCTTCGGTATACGGTACCCATTTCACCCACACCTCACACTACTCTTTGGCAGTGCATCGCACCTTGCCAGCGGAAAGCCGCCGCCTAAAAATTCAGCGCTGGGTTCGCACGGCCATGGTTGTCGCCATTGTGCCCACGCCTTCTTACCATTTAACCCATGATCTTCACCGCCTCGGCGGCTGGAAAGACGCCAATCGGCAATATCGCGCCATGGCTGAACGCCCCTTTATCTCTGCTTTCTCACCGTTAACCGCTTAAGGCGGTGACCTAAACGATGGTGCGTATGACACCGCGTATTGGGATTTTTTCCTGCTCATGTTTGCTCGCAACATGAAGATCTCTTTTCGTTATTTTGTTGAAACACAGTGATGTTGAATTTCAGACCCCGAATTGATTACCCGTTACTCTTTGCCATTATCTTGCTAATTTTACTTGGCTCTCTCACGGTATGGAGTGCCAGTGGTTTTAGTGAACCCATGCTGGAACGCCACCTTGTTCGTGCCTTGATCGCCATTAGCTGTATCTTGTTCATGTCGGCGATTTCACCACTGAAATACCAACTGGCGGCACCCTACCTCTACGGGTTAGCGGTCGTGCTGCTATTGGGCGTTATTGTGATGGGTGACAGTACCAACGGCTCTCAACGTTGGTTAGCTTTGGGACCTATCCGCTTTCAGCCTTCTGAGTTGGTAAAAGTCGCCGTCCCCTTAATGGTCGCTTGGCTACTGGTGGTGGATGCTGGCCGACCGGATCTGAAAAAGATCGCCGTATGCTTATTGGTCACAGGCGTGCCGGCAGGGTTGATTTTCATTCAGCCTGATTTGGATGGTGCCATCTTTACGGTGATCTATGCGCTATTCGTGCTGTTCTTTGCCGGCATGAGCTGGAAGATCATCGGCTCCTTCTTGGGGGGGATCGCAACGGCGGTGCCGCTGCTGTGGTTCTTTGTCATGGAAGCCTACCAGAAAAAACGTGTCACCCAATTTCTGGATCCGGAATCTGACCCACTCGGTGCGGGCTATCAAATCATTCAATCATTGATTGCGATTGGTTCCGGCGGTTTGCGCGGTAAAGGCTGGATGAACGCGACCCAAGGCCATCTGGGTTTCATTCCAGAAAGCCACACCGACTTCATCTTCTCTACCTACGCTGAAGAATGGGGCTTTTTCGGCAGCGCGCTGCTATTAGGTTTATACCTGTTCATTGCTGCTCGCGTGATCTGGCTGGCTTGTCAGTGTGAAAATCCATTCAACCGGTTGGTAAGCGGTACGTTCGCCCTGAGTTTCTTCCTGTATGCCTTCATCAACATGGGCATGGTCAGCGGCGTATTGCCCGTAATGGGTAGCCCACTGCCGTTCTTCAGTTACGGCGGTACGGCGATGATTACCCAAGGCGTCTGTTTCGGTATTGTGATGTCGCTGTGTTTATACAAGCCTTATAAGCCCAAGTAATCACACCACTTTCATTCCATTTTTCAGCTATCAAGCGCGGCATTTTTGCCGCGCTTTTTTGTTGTTGGCGTTTTGATGCTGCTTTTCATCAAATGCGACTTTCTGGTAGCGCGTGAAATCGAATAGTGCGCAAGATCAAATTCTTTTGCTGATTTATCAGTAAAGTGATGGTTGCTTTGCTATACACCCAAGTAACCCTTTTCTGTCTATGTCTCGATTCAAGGATGACGAATGAAAGACGAAACGCTCTCGATCCACTTTGGTTATGAAACCGACCCGACGACCAAATCAGTTGCTACCCCTATTTATCAAACGGTTGCGTATGAATTTGATAATGCGCAACACGGGGCGGACTTATTCAATCTAGAAGTCCCAGGTAATATTTACACCCGCATCATGAACCCGACCAACGATGTACTTGAAAAGCGGATGGCTGCGTTGGAAGGCGGTATTGCAGGGCTTGTTGTCAGTGCAGGCAGCGCCGCTATTAACTATGCCATTTTGACCCTCGCCCAAGCGGGTGACAACATTGTATCTACCCCACAATTGTATGGTGGCACGTACACACTGTTTGCCCACATGCTGCCAAGACAAGGCATTGAAGTGCGGTTTGCCGCCGATGACAAACCGGAAAGCCTTGCCGCTTTAATCGATGAAAACACCAAAGCAGTGTACTGTGAAAGTATCGGCAATCCCGCAGGTAACATCGTGGACATCGAGCGCATTGCCACCCTCGCCCACGCACAAGGTGTGCCCGTGGTGGTCGATAACACGGTAGCGACACCGGTGTTGTGCAAGCCTATCGAATTTGGTGCCGACATTGTGGTGCATTCTTTAACCAAGTATGTCGGTGGCCACGGCACCACCTTGGGGGGCGTCATCGTCGATGGCGGTAAATTCCCATGGGCGGATCACAAAGATCGCTTCCCGAACATGAATGAACCCGAGCCGTCTTACCACGGCGTGGTGTACACCGAAGCCTTTGGCGATGCTGCCTTCATTGGTCGTGCCCGTACCGTACCGTTACGCAATACCGGCGCTGCACTCTCACCGATGAATGCCTTTATGCTGCTGCAAGGGCTAGAAACCTTGTCACTGCGCATGGAAAGACACACTGAAAATGCATTGAAAGTCGCGGAATACCTGCAAGCACATGACAAAGTCAGCTGGGTCAGTTATGCCGGATTACCGACATCGCCGTTCTTCCCGTTGGCCGAAAAATACATGGGTGGCAAACCGTCTGCCATTTTGTCGTTTGGCTTGAAAGACGGCTATGACGCCGGTGTGCGTTTCTATGACGCGCTGAAAATCTTCAAACGTTTGGTGAACATTGGGGATGCGAAATCCTTAGCCTGTCATCCGGCGTCTACCACGCATCGCCAATTGAATGAACAAGAGCAAAAGCAAGCCGGTGTCAGCCCCGAGATGATCCGCTTGTCGGTAGGGATAGAACACATTGATGATATTTTGGCGGACTTGGAACAAGCGCTAAACGCGTAATGCCAGCCCCACCTAAGACACAGGCCTGATAATGATTCAGGCCTTTTTTTTTGTTACACTTAAACCATCGATACATTACTGATAAATCAATTAGTAATGAGATAATTCGCCGACTTTTTGGCATAATCACCCACACTCTTTATTAGCCACCGATACCTCACCCATACATCATGACAAAACTCAGCCCACCGTCTGTACTGCGCACCCAAAAACTCACGCATGCATTGCAAAATACGCTTATCGCTACATCTTTGTTAGCCTCCTCTTTTTTGGCGAGCAGCACGGTCAATGCCAGCAACTTTAGCTACAACTACGTCGAAGCGCGCGTGCCGATGAATCCCGGTGGTATTGGTGCGGCGGCCAGCCTTCAGCTCCACCCCAATGCCTACGCCATTGTTGAAGTCGAAAGTAACTTTGATGATGTTTGGCAACTCAAAGGCGGCTTAGGGTTCAATGCGCCGATCAGTCCCTACGCAGACATTACCGGTCAAATTAAACTGCTGTCAGTCAAAAATGAGGACTACGACAAGACACTCGGTCGCAGTGGTTCGGAACTCAATATTGGTTTGTCAGGCTGGGTACTGCCACAAATCCAAGCGGGCGGCACTGTCGGTGTCATTGATTTAAACAAAGACTTCACCCTTGTGAGTATGTTTGCACGTTTTCACGCCAGCAACGCGTTCTCGTTCGGGGCCGAATGGCGAATAAAAGACATTGATGATCACGGTGTGATGCTGTCGGCACGCTACCCTTTTTAGTCTCTCTTTTAACGAGAGAATCCACATTCGCATCAGGGTTAGCCCACATACATCTATTGGCTAATCCGTTCGTGACACTCGGCGATTAATCGATTCATCTTGGCGCCATAGAATAATTCACACCTTGGCCTGAACACGTCTATTCTTGAGTGACGTCTCACCATCATGCTTTAGGTGCCATGTCTGAAATCCCCCAACCGGCAGAAAAACCTCAATATACGATTGCCATTTTATTGTATGAAGGGGTCGATCTGCTCACCACCAGCACGGCCATCACCACCTTTAAGCAGCATCCTGATGTGTTTGAGGTTCAACTGTTATCCGAACAAGGTCTCGCAATATGCAGTCAGCAAGGGGTATCCCTCGCGGCCGACAAAGACTGCTTGACGGCGACATCGTATGACATATTGATTGTACCGGGCGGGCAAGGCGTACAAGCGGCACTCGACAGCGCTGTTTTGATGGCGTGGTTACGTCAGCAAACCTATCCCTTACGCTATGTCTGCGGATTGGGGACTGGTGCGGCATTATTGGCACAAGCAGGGCTATTAACCGACTATGCGGCGACGACCGATAAACGGCATTTTCATTGGGTAAGCGGGTTTGGCGAAGGGATAAACTGGTGCCCAGTGGCACGCTGGGTGCAAGATGAACACCGTTTTACCGCATCGGGGGGCATGGCAACATTGGACATGTGCTTGGCGTTAATCGCCCATTTTATGAATGAAGATACAGCGCGCAAAACCGCCATTGCATTGGAGTATATCTGGATAAATGACCCCGATGATGATCCGTTTGCGCCACTGCATATTGTCAATTAGACAACATCCTCGCTATTCCCAGAGGATGAAACACTCGGCCTCTTGTGCGGACTTCAACATCGCAATTAACGGAATCGCACGGGTATGCAAGCTCACAACGGGCTCCACATCCATCGCGTTCACCTGTTCATCATCCAACACATTGCCGTCTAGCCCTTGTTGAGCGAGTTCGGCATGTTGTTCATCGTAATGCAATTTTTCTGTCGCCAAAGCGAGCTTGGCTAACGCCATTGGGATATCTTCTGGTTCCATAGCGCCGGGTACATGGTCAGAATGGCCCATCATGCGCAACATTTGCTGCGCTACATCACCGAACATCACAATATCGGCACACGTTTTACATTTAAAGGTAACGAGCATATTCTCACCTGTTGATTTGTTTACTGTTTAAGCGCCTGTTGACGCTTATCACGTCGAGCGTAAATGTAACCAAAAAGCCCACCCGACAGCGCCCCAAACAAATGACTCTCAAAACTGATCCACTCATTCAGCGGCAATACGCCCCACACCATGGAGCCGTAAAAGAACATCACGACCACGGCAATCACAATGGATTTAACACTGCGATACATGAATGCGTAGACCAATAAGTAAGCCCATAAGCCGTATATCACACCACTTAAACCAATGTGATAATTCATACGACCAAAGAGCCAAACACCGATGCCGCTGCCTAGCCAGCAAATCAGAAAGACCGCGATCAAACGCGCGGCACCTGAACGTGAAACTAAAAACGCCAGCACAGAAAACGACAGCATATTGCTGATCAAGTGACCCCACGATCCGTGTAAAAACGGGTAAGACACTATACTGGGCAAATTTGCAATGTGGCGGGGTAAAATCCCATACCCCGATAACCCACCGCCAGTGACAACATTAACGACATGCACCACCACACAAATGCCCACGACAACGGCAATCATACTGATAGCATCGCTCGTTTTCTTTTCCACACCTCACCTCCTTGTGATGTTATTGTCTGTCATCTCACGCTCTTTGCCCTGTCACGTTACGCCCAATACAGAGAAGGATCAATGCCTTCGCCAAATACACGGCGAAACCAGACCGAGCCCGCTACGTTACTCCAGTGTATTTTTCGCTCCGTTCTTTATCGGTTTTTCACTTTTTTTGTCCGCATTTTTGTCAAAACCCAGCGCTTCCGCGCTTAACATCCATTCACTGGTACTGGGTGACGAGATAGGTTCCAGCGTATAAATAACGGTCGTCGGATCCCCCCCTGTACACGTTGTACCGGTTTGCTCAATCGCTGCGCTGAACAATGGCCGTTGATGATTGATCGACATGCACCATTCCCCCCGCATTTCACCACTGCGTAAGCGGCAAATCCGCTCAATTAACGCCTGAAACTCTTCGACCGAGCCTTTCTCTGTGTCTAAACACCACAGGCGTTCATAGTGAATGTACCCATCATTGGGGTGATACACTTTGGCGGGGATCACCGCGGTGAAATCCAACAAACCACCACGGGTGGCTTTGACGTACTCTTCCGAGATCGTTGAAATATCTTTCCCCAACTCAGGATCCGGTTTGGAATAAAAGCTGCTGATACAGGCCACCAGCAATGTGCATATCATCACTATCACCCAATGTCGGCTCATGACTACCTACCGTGCCGTTGCTATCTTAATCTCTGATCTTAAGCATAGTGGGTTCACTTATTGCAGATGTCTTAATCCGTATATTTCACATAGGCAAATCCCTGCGCGATCAACTACCTTTTAGTAAGCAGCGTCTTTTACTCATACGGTAGATTATGTCTTTCCCCCCAAACGAACGTGTACTTATTGCCGATACTGCCCCCATTCTCGAGGCTTTTCTCGATAACGGGTTGCACCTCGATTTTGCAATTTACTGCCAGTTCCCAGGGTGTGAAGCGCTACTGCAAAAGGCCGAACAAGCCCACCCCCTGTCGATAGAGTTTAACGATGGCGCCATTGTTGCCCATCCGCAAACTTAACGGCACGTGGTGTGACAAGGACACTTCCCATGCGCATACCTGTTTCTCTGATCGCCGTAAGTAGCGTGTTGATGGCATGCACCTCCGATGTCGCTACCGATTACAATCAAGCCGCCAATTATAGCCTGTTCAAAACCTATCAATTCGCACCGTTTAAAAGTGACAATGTCACTACATTGGATGGGGGTCGCGTACAAGATGCGATTGCCAGCGAGTTGTATCAAAAAGGGCTAACCAAAGTGCCGTCCGGTGCTGATTTAACGGTACGTCACGCAATTATCGAGCAAAGCGATTACAAATCGTATGGCACATCGTTTGGTTTCGGTTATGGCTACCAGAATTGGGGATTAGCGTACAGCGCCCCTACTGATTTTAAAGAATACCGATACGGCAAATTAGTCGTGGAACTGATTGATAATGCCAATAAGCAGATTGTATGGCGGGCTATTTCCAATAAAAAACTCACTGAATCCATGTCGCCTACAGCGCGTCGACAATTCATTGATGGGCAGGTGCATGAAATGTTCAAAGACTATCCGCCCGGTCAAGTCAGTACGAACAACAACAACAGTGGCTATTAACACCACATCAAAAGCCCGATAAAAACTATGCCGATAAAATCAACGGTGATCAAAACAACCGCGATCAAAAAAACCTGACAGTGTCAGGCTTTTGTTTCATCATGCTTCACGCATAAACGCGAGGAACAAATCTCACCAAGGCAACTACGCGTTTTCGCGGCGCTTTTTCACATCACTCGCTAACTGACGCAGTACCGTTTCGGTGTCTGACCAGCCAATACACGCATCAGTAATACTCTGGCCATAGGTCGGGGTTTGTCCTTCCACGATGTCCTGACGTCCTTCCACTAAATGACTTTCAATCATCACGCCGAAGATAGCTTTGTTGCCAGAGGCAATCTGCTGACCCACATCTTCCGATACCAACAACTGACGCTGGTACTGTTTCAGGCTATTAGCGTGGCTAAAGTCGACCATCACTTTCTGGCGTAAACCCGCACTGGCTAACTGATCGGTAATCGCGGTGACATGCTCTTGGCTGTAGTTCGGCGCTTTACCGCCACGCAAAATGATATGGCAATCTTCATTGCCTGCCGTCGAGACAATCGCAGAGTGGCCATATTTGGTCACGGAAAGGAAATGGTGAGGCGCACTGGCTGAGCCAATCGCGTCGGTCGCGATTTTGATGTTGCCATCGGTGCCGTTTTTGAAGCCCACCGGACACGACAGGCCTGAAGCCAATTCACGGTGTACTTGAGATTCCGTGGTACGTGCACCGATCGCGCCCCAACTGATCAAATCACCCATGTACTGTGGTGTGATCATATCAAGGAATTCACCGGCCGTCGGTACGCCTGCATCCGTAATATCAAGCAAGAGTTTACGGCCAATGCGCAGGCCATCATTCAGTTGGAAGCTGTTGTCCATGTACGGGTCGTTGATCAACCCTTTCCAGCCGACGGTCGTACGCGGTTTTTCAAAATAAACACGCATCACCACTTCCAGCTCGCCACTCAGTTCATCACGTAGCGTTTTGAGCTTTTTACCGTATTCCAGCGCCGCTTGAGGATCGTGAATCGAACATGGGCCGACAATCACAAGCAGACGATCATCTTCGTCATTCAAGATTCGGTGAATAGCTTGGCGGGATTGATATACCGTTTCAGAGGCAACTTCTGTTGCAGGGAAACGCTCGAGTACTGCTACGGGCGGGAGGAGTTCTTTAATTTCGCGAATACGAACATCATCGGTCTTATACATGTTTACTTCCTGAATCAACGCTGCCAAGTGTAACGCAATATTTACGCCGTTGGTTGACAATAAATTTCACATCTCGTTGACTTTAACTTATCTTCATTCTACTGGCAGTGCAAACATTAATTAGCCGAATGTCACAAATTTTCATTTCGCACACAAAATAGCCGATTTAATCATTAACTGTCGACGTAATCATGCCATACACTGATATTTGGAACATTACTTTGAAATCTTTCTTTCAAAGCAATAACATAAGTTCAATAATTTATAGTGATACCAAGGTTGATTACATGGCTGAAGATGCGGTCATTGCATTTAGCAATATTGATAAATGGTATGGAAATTTCCATGCATTAAAGAATATTAACCTCACAATCACACGTGGTGAAAAATTGGTGGTTTGCGGACCATCAGGTTCCGGCAAGTCCACGTTGATTCGCTGTATCAACGGATTGGAAAAATTCGACCAAGGCACACTCACGGTTGCTGGCCACCCTTTGGATCAGCGTCATTTACACCGCATTCGTGGTAACGTAGGCATGGTGTTTCAACACTTTCATCTTTTTCCACATATGACGGTACTGGAAAACCTCACCCTCGCCCCACGCCGTACACTCAAACTCAGCAAAAAAAACGCCGATGCGCTGGCGATGGAATACCTTGAGCGCGTACACATTGCACATCAGGCTGATAAATACCCCGCACAGCTTTCTGGGGGCCAGCAGCAACGCGTCGCGATTGCCCGTTCACTGTGTATGAAGCCCGATATTTTACTGTTTGATGAACCCACGTCGGCGTTGGATCCAGAAATGATCCGTGAAGTATTGGATGTGATGAAAAACTTGGCCCATGAGGGCATGACTATGGTGTGTGTCACGCATGAAATGGGGTTTGCACGCAAAGTGGCTGATCGGGTTGTGTTTATGGATGAAGGGGAAATCATTGAAGTGGCACCACCCGCAACGTTGTTTGATGCGCCTTCACACCCGCGCACACAGCAATTTTTGCAACAAATTCTCAGTTACTAGTGGGTAAATCGATGCCAAATTCCCACACATCCTCATCAACCCGTTTTCACACTGTACTGCGTATCGTGCAACCGGTGCTATCTGGCCTACTGCAAATCGGTTTAGTGCTTGGCGCGCTGTATTGGCTGCTTCAAAGTGGCGCAGAAGCCATGAACTACCGCTGGCAATGGTACCGCATCCCGCAATACCTCTGGTTTGTGGAGGACGGCGAATGGTTCCCAGCCGAACTCTTGGAAGGCTTGCGCGTCACCCTTGAAATTTCAGCCGTCAGCCTTGTCTTTACGTTACTGATTGGTCTTGTCACCGCCATGTTGCGGCTGTCTGATTCCATTGTCGGACGCACATTGGCACGCGGGTATATTGAACTGATCCGAAATACCCCGCTGCTGGTGCAAATATACCTGCTGTATTTTGTCTTTGGCCCCATGCTGGGCTTGGAACGCTTCACCACTGCCGTACTGGCGCTGTCCTTATTCCAAGGCGCCTATACCGCTGAAATTTTCCGTTCTGGCTTAACCAATATCGATCGGGGGCAATTTGAAGCCTGTGACAGCCTTGGACTCAACACGTTCGACAAATACCGCTTTGTGATCTTGCCGCAGGTCATTCGACGTATTTTACCGCCATTGACCAATGAAGCGGTGTCACTGGTGAAAAACTCATCAATCGTCAGCATCATGGCAATTTTTGATCTGACAACCGAAGGCCGCAATATCGTTGCCGATACCGCGATGCCCTTTGAAGTGTGGTTTACCGTAGCGGGTATTTACCTGTGCGTCACACTGGCACTGTCAGCGTTTGCCGCGTGGTTAGCCCATCGGTTTAACGCACAGCACTGATACAAAACGACAAATACAAACTCGAACTACGCACTACCTATCTTTTTTGGCCACCACCGCGATAACCGCCAGTGGCCCCTATTCACTACAGGAGAATGGAAGCATGAAACGTCTCTTTTCTGCATTTTTAGCCATGGCTATCCTCGCCACCGCCTCAATCGCACAAGCGGCTGAAAAATCCGCCCTGACCGAGATTAAAGAACGCGGCACACTGCGTGTCGGTTTATCCACCTTTGTACCTTGGGCCATGCGTGATAAGCAAGGAGAACTCGTCGGTTTTGAAGTGGATGTTGCCCGCCGTTTAGCCAGTGATGCTGGTTTAAACGTGGAATTCATCCCTACCGCATGGGATGGCATCATTCCCGCTCTGCTCGCGGGTAAATTTGATGTGATCATCGGTGGCTTATCCATCACACCCGAGCGTAACCTGAGTGTCTTGTTTACCGCCCCTTATGCCCATTCAGGAGTACAGCTTGCGGCGAATAAGGCCATGGCCGGTGATAAAGCCACCATCGCCGATTACAACAAGCGCAGCGTGACGCTGGCCGTGCGCCGTGGTGCATTTACGGTGCAGACAGCGAAGAAATACTTCCCAAAAGCCAAACTCCGCCAGTTTGATGATGAAGCCCAAGCGTTCCAAGAAGTGCTCAATGGCAATGCACATGCTGTATTGGCGTCATCCCCTAAACCCGAGCAAATGACCATTACCTATAAAGATAAACTGTATCTGCCTTTCTCTGAGCGTCTTAGCCGTGGCTCTGAGGCATTTGCGATCCGTCAGGGTGAATTTGATTTGCTGAACGTTTTCAACAACTGGATCCTGCTACGCACGGAAGACGGTTGGTTGAAAGAGCGTCATGACTATTGGTTCACGACACTCGATTGGCAAAACCAAGTGGCAGAAGGACAGTAAACCTTGTCGCAAACACACTTGGAACCTCACGAACACGCCCAGCCAATGTCGATAAAACGCAAACCGGCTTGGTTACGTCTTAACGCTCTCGACGGGGCCTTGCTGGCCCTTGTCGTTGCTTTTGGTGCCTGGCTGTATTACCGCTCAGCCGTTGGTATTCATTACCGGTGGGATTGGACAAGAGCCTTTGATCTGATCTTCAGCCAAGGCGCTAACGGAGAATTGCCCTACTTTTTCCAAGGCCTGATCGCCACCGTGCGGTTAAGTTTATGGGGCATGGTGTTTGCGGGGGGACTGGGCTTATGCTTGGCGCTCGCTCGACGCTCACCTTGGCAATTACTGCGGCTACCGGCACAAGCTTATATTCAGTTGGTGCGTAATATTCCCCCTCTGGTGTTTGTGTTTATCTTTTACTTTTTCATCTCAAGCCAGCTTATCCCTGCGCTCGGGTTGGAGAATGTTTTACGTAATCACAACGAGAGTATCAACCCTGTTCAAGCGTGGTTGTTTGGCCCAGCGAAGCTGTGGGAGAACCTCTTTTCAGGCGTACTCTGTGTCGGGCTGATTGCAGCGGCTTATATTGCCGAAGTGATCCGCGCGGGGATTGATGCCATTCCCAAAGGGCAATGGGAAGCGGCCGATTCACTGGGGTTGTCGCGTTGGGATCGTTTTCGTGATGTGATTTTCCCGCAAGCATTGAGCGGCATTGTGCCGCCCTTAGCGGGGCAGTTTATTTCGCTGGTGAAAGACTCATCCATTATTTCGCTGATTTCCATTCAAGAGTTAACCTTTGTCGGCAGTGAGATCGCAAACTCTTCAGGCTTAATCTTTGAAATATGGTTACTCGTCGGCGCCGGTTATCTTGTGCTGTGTTTGGTACTGTCTTTGTTGTTCAATCGATTGGAGAAACGCAGCCAGCGTCATACGGCACGGTAACCACTCCTCACCGATTAGCAGAACGACAAACGGGAGCGATTATCGCTCCCGCTTGATTTGAAAGATACACAGCTTACGGTTGTGCTGCTCACGGTCACCAATGTGCTCCATGCCGATTTTTTTCATGACCTGTCGGGCAGACATGTTTCGGGTGGCCGTGAAACCGATAATGCTCAGGAACCCCCCTTCTCGAAAACCGTACTCCACAATCGCTCTGCCGATTTCCGTTGCGTACCCTTGGTGCCAATGTTCCTCGCAAATTGTCCATTCAATTTCAGCTGTCGCATCATCATCACCGTAAGGGTTTAACCCTACTCGGCCAATCAAAGTGTTGCACCCTGTCAAAATTAATGGACAGTTAAAATAACCGGCTTTCCACTTCCAACCACTTTTGTTGGAATGAAACCAATCCAGCACCGCGCGGGCTTTATCTTCCGTCCAAGGTGCTTCTTCGGTGTAAGTATGCACCGATTGATTGGACATAATCTTATGTAAGCTAGGTAAATCACCTTCATGCCATGGTCGGACATAAAGACGAGGCGTACGAATACTTGGCGAAATATCTAGATCCATCATCATCCCTCTTTCAGCGAAACCTTGCGCGATGCCTTATCGCGCAAGGTTCAGTGTATTCACGACCGTGTGATACGATGCCAAGATGAACGTATCAATTTACCCAATGCTTAGCGGGTGAATTTATCCGCCCATTCTGGCCACAGTTTGGCTAAGTCCATGTGTGCTTCCAGCACATCCGCGACTTGATCAATGCCACGCTCTCTTATCGCATCAAAGTCAGGCGTTTGTGTCGCAGCCAATCCTGCCCATTGCAAGATAGCATCACACGCCGCTTGCTGCTCAAAAATGCCATGCAGGTAGGTACCAAAGACTTGACCGTCTACCCCCAGTTGACCATCTGGACCATCTGGCAGTGACACGGGTGCATCAGCCAACACGCCTTCTGTGACACCGGCATGAATTTCATACCCACGTACGGCCACGGTTGGCTGCTCTGGCAATGTCAGTGACCCGTTCACTCGTTTAAGCTGCTTATGCGGCGCCAATACCGTCGACGTCTGCAAGTAGCCCAGACCAGCACTGGTACCCGGTTCACCTTCAATGCCATCTGGGTCAGCAATCGACTCACCCAGCATTTGATAACCACCACAAATGCCCATCACCTTGCCGCCTAAGCGCAAATGACGGGCGATTTGTTGGTCCCAACCTTGCTCTTTCAAGTAGGCAAGATCGCTGCGAACACTCTTAGTGCCTGGAATAATAATAAGATCAGATGGCGGAATTTGCTTACCTTTCCCGACAAATTCTAGGTTAACTTGCGGGTGCATACGCAACGGGTCGAAGTCCGTGTGGTTGCTGACACGGGTTAATACGGGCACGGAGACACGTAACTGTTCACCTTCTGCGTCCACTTGCTGCGCATCAATCGCGTCTTCGGCTTCTAACATCAAACCGTGAATATACGGCAATACGCCAAACACAGGTTTGCCGGTTTTTTCTTCCAGCCAGTCTAGGCCAGACTCCAGCAACTTGATGTCCCCACGAAAACGGTTAATCACAAACCCTTTCACGCGATCCTGCTCAGATTCCGACAACAAGGCCAATGTGCCATACAGGTGGGCGAATACCCCACCGCGATCGATATCGGCCACAATGATCACGGGCACATCGGCGTTTTCGGCAAACCCCATATTAGCCACATCATTTTCACGCAGGTTAATTTCGGCGGGGCTGCCTGCCCCTTCAATAAGCACGGTTTCAAATTCTTGCTGGAGCAAACCGAATGACTCCATAATGGGCGTCATTACCACTTTCTTATAGTTGTGATAACCCACCGCATCCATATCCGCCAAGGCTTTACCTTGCACAATCACTTGTGCGCCGACATCCGTATTCGGCTTCAGCAGCACCGGATTCATGTGTACGGTTGGCTCTACGCGGCATGCTTGCGCCTGCACCGCTTGCGCACGGCCAATTTCACCACCGTCTTGCGTCACGGCACTGTTTAAGGCCATGTTTTGCGATTTAAACGGGGCGACCTTGATGCCACGTCGGGCTAATACACGGCACAGTCCCGCCGTTAGCACACTTTTCCCTGCGTCCGAGGTGGTGCCCTGTACCATCAGAGCCTTAATTGTAGGTTGCATTCATCACTCGCTTAAAATTGTTGTTCTACAGGCCACTGAATTTGCGGCCAGTGGGTACCATCTTGATCGGTAAATACAGTGACGCGGTAACGGGCGGCATACGGCAGATCGATGCGCTGTAAATACGCGGCATTCTCCGGCATGTCTAATACAATCCGCATCAGCTGTTTCATCACACCGGCATGCGTCACCAGCAGCACCTTCTTTCCGTGATAGGCGCGCAGCAAATCTTGCCACGCCTTCTGAATACGCGCATCAAATGCGGGTAAGGTTTCACCGTTATGTGGTGTGTTAATCCAAGGGTTTTGCCAATATTGCGTCAATACGTCCCCTTGTGCTTGCCATAGCGCGTCATGTCGTTGGCCATCCCACTCACCGAAATCCATTTCCATCCATTCAGTCGCCGTGTGTTGAGGTAAGGCATAACGGGCGGCGTACTGCTCTGCAAACACACTGCAGCGCTGCAAGGGTGAGCTAACCACATGTTCGATGTCTTCAATATCCGCAACGGCACGGGCCATTTGGGTTAATCCCTGCGGGGTAATAGCAAAGTCGGTATGTCCACGTAAACAACCATGCCCTTCCGGCAAGCCATGACGAAGAATATCGATACGTGTTACCACTCCGTAATCCATACAGCCTCTTTATCGTTGATTGTCTTTCAATACTTGAGGAAGACCGGCAGTGACAAACGTCACACGATCAACCTGTCGGGCGATATCTTGATGCAACCATCCACTTTCATCGACAAACAGGCGTGACATTTCGCCCATTGGTACAATGCCTTGGCCCACTTCATTACTGACAAGCACCACGCGACCTTGTACGTGCTGAAGAGCGGCTAGCAGTGCGGATTTTTCCGCGGGCCAATCCGCATTCACATCACGATCAAACAAACAGTTGGTAAGCCACAAGGTTAAACAATCCACCAATAGGCAATGGTCCGGATGATCATGCGCACAAATGGCTTCCGCCAAGGCTATCGGTGTTTCCACCAACTGCCAATCAGCAGGACGATCTTGCTGATGACGCACAATACGCGATGCCATTTCGTCATCACCCGCTGTGGCCGTGGCAATATAAATGACGCGTTTGCCCGATTGGATCGCTTGTTGCTCGGCAAAACGGCTTTTTCCCGAACGGGCACCGCCCAGAATGAGTTCTGTATTCACTATCAATCCTGCACTTGAAAGGGCTTAGGGTTATTCCCTTTCATTCTAAAAAACTTTTCACTAACAACAACTGATTTATAACGATATTGATTGATTACGCAATGAATCACCCACACCGACCCCGCATTCACGGTGTAAACATGAACGCCAGCTGAATAACGCACTCAGAATAAATTCAGGTGAGACAGTGTTTAATAGCAATATCAAAACAAGGAGAGACACCATGATTAAGAAACTCGTTATCGCTATTGCCACTGCTGCTGTCCTGATCCCAACCGCGAGCTTTGCGGGTGAACGCCACAATGACAACGACAATGGCCGTACGGGCATTCAATACACAGGACCGGTTGAAACCGTGACTGTCGCACAACTGTTAGAAGACACGAGCATGTTTACCGAGAAGCAAGCCATTGTGGAAGGCCATCTGGTCAAACAACTCAATCACGATACCTTCATTTTCAGCGACGGCACTAAAGAGATTCAAGTTGAACTCGACGATGACATTCAGTGGCCAACGGCATCTGTGACACCGGCTGCAACAGGCACGGCAGCAGCCAACATCGATGCCACCACCAAGGTGCGCTTATTCGGTGAATATGAAGGCGGCAACACACCAGAGATCGAAGTCGACCGTATTCAAGTGCTATAAGATGGCGTGACATCATCAGCATAATCACGGCATACCTATATCATCAATAGCCAGTCTGGCGAAAAGTTGTACACCAACAACGCAGACAGACTGGCTAGCTCCCTGTCTTTCTTTCTCATTTCAACATCAATGTTAGATTTTCATCACACTCTGACAATCAATCCGACAAGTAATACCATCTTTCCTCACGGTTATCTGATATCAATAGCATTCGCCATTAACACGCACTCATACACCTGCACTGAGTATGTGTTTTCGTCATGCTACACTTCGTCTAGCGATTCCTATTGAGTACCTTCATGTCTGATGCATTGCTGTACCACAAAACGTTTCCACACCCAACCAGTCAAGAATGGGTGGTTTTCGTCCACGGTGCGGGTGGAAGTTCGTCCATTTGGTTTAAACAAATCAAAGCCTATAAGCAGCACTTCAATTTATTACTGTTAGATCTGCGAGGCCATGGCCGTTCCAATAACATGTTTCAGGACATGATCAAAAATCCCTACACGTTTAAAACAGTCACCACCGATATTGTGCAGGTGTTGAACCACTTGAAAATCCAGTCAGCCCACTTTGTCGGCATTTCTCTGGGAACCATCATTATTCGTAGTCTTGCCGAGTTGGCACCAGAGCGCGTCAAAACCATGGTGCTGGGCGGAGCGGTGACACGCTTGGATGCGCGCTCTCAACTCTTGGTGAAAGCGGGTAACTTGTGTAAGCACTTCTTGCCGTATATGTGGTTATATGGCCTGTTTGCCTACATTGTGATGCCACAAAAAACACAAAAAGAATCACGGTTGATGTTCATCAATGACGCCAAAAAGCTCTGCCAGAAAGAGTTTAAGCGGTGGTTTAAATTGGCCGCAGACGTGAACCCGATCATGAAGTACTTCAAGGAAAAAGAACTGCCGATCCCTACTCTCTATTTAATGGGGGGCAATGATTATATGTTCATCAAACCCGTCAAAGAGATGGTCAAAAAACATAAGAATAGCTTTTTGACCGAGTTTGAAAACTGTGGGCATGTGTGCAATGTTGAAAGACCGGATGAATTCAATCAGCACTCCATCGCGTTTATTCAACGCCATCAAACCTTAGCGGCGTAAACGTCACCGCTTAGCGACACCCGATTAGCAATACCCTCTAGACAAACAAAAGGCAGCCCAATGGCTGCCTTTCTTCATTCCTATTCAACACAGAGCAACGCATTAAGCCAGCAAGTGCTTATTCAAAAACGCCGACAAATGGGCGTTGACGATCTCTGGTTGCTCAAGGTTGATCATGTGACCCGCACCCGGCAATACCAATAATTCACTGCCCGTAATACCGTCATGCATGAGATAAGATTCCAATACCGGACGCATTTTGTCTTCCGCGCCCACCATAATCAACGTTGGCAAGGCAAAGGCTTCTGCGTCTTCAAACATATCACGACGGCCGTACACCATGCGTCCCATGCCTGCAACAGCACACGCCTGCGCGGGATCCAATCCCAACAAACGGGCTTTAAAATCCGCTAACCACTCGCTGTCCGCTGACTGCGTAGACGCATGCAGCGGTGCGATGAAATCAACCACTTCTGGCGTAAAGGCTTTCTCTCGCTCAACGGTTTCAATCATGTTGAAGTACTTTGCGTGCGCAACTTGCGGCTCGTAGGCCACAAAGGTGTCCATTAACACGAGTGCCTTCACGCGTGATGGCGCTTGGATCGTGATTTCGGTTGCCCACATGCCCCCTGATGACAAGCCCACCAGTGAGAATGTCTCAATGGATAGCGAATCAAGCAGCGCCAGCACATCGTTCGCGTAATCTGCGAGGTTACGCGTAGCTGACGGCGCAATCGCCGACTGACCGTGTCCCCAGCAATCAGGCACGATACAACGGTATGACTGACTTAACATGGCAACTTGTGCCGCCCACATCGTGTGATCCCACAAATAGCTGTGACCAAACACCAGAACGGGGCCTTCCCCGATATCTTGATAATGCATTGTGTGTGATGCCACACTGAATGTATTCACGCGCAACGTTTCCTTTTTTTTACCAACACTCACCCTTGTTGGGTGCGTTGAGTGTATCAATAAATCAAGCCATTATCATGACTTAGCATACCGTTGCTCGACAGTTCGCACGCCCTGCTGATACAACACCCATGCCACAATACCGGCAAACGTATTACCCACAAGCATTCCCATGAACAAGCCTTGAATGCCCGCCCACTGCGCGCCCAACCAAATGGCCGGTAAAAAGCAAACAAACAGGCGCAGCGCAGAAATCAACAACGCACGCATAGGCAAGGTAATGGCATTACAAATCGACACCATGAGCATGCACACGCCCAAGGGGCCTAAGCTGATCGGCACCCACAATAAATGGATGGATAATATATCTGCCACTTTCGCTTCACTGGTCAACAGTTGGGTTAAGACTGGCGAGAGCAAGAACAACAGCACGGCTATCGCACATTGCCATACCAACACAAATTTCACCGCAATGCGGATCAACGCTTTGACCGTATCAATCTCTCCCCGCCCTAGCAGACGCCCAACCATCGGTGGCATCGACATCGTCAACGCCAGCACCACTACAATAGAGAAAAATTCTAATCGCGAACCCAGCGCCCAGGCCGCCACCGTTGCCGCACCAAAACTAGCCAGCAATTTGGTCGCGAGCATGGAAGATAATGGCGGCAACAACTGACTTAACATGGCAGGCGCCATGATATTCGCCAACTCTTTCATTGAAGCGACAATATTTAGATCGTGCCAATCAAAGCTCATCCAGTGACGTTGTAACACCTTCGGGTAAACCACCAGCATCCCAATGCCAAAGGCAATAATCGTTGCCCATGCCGCCCCGTTTAACCCCATGTCGAACGTGAAAATCAACAACGGATCAAGGATCATATTCAGCACACTGGTCACCACCATCATGATCCCGGGTAACATGGTGTTACCGTTCGCCCGGCATAAACTGTACGCAAAATACAGCATCGCCCCCGCCCATGAACTGGCTAGCCACACCGGCCAGTAACTGTCGATCACAGGGTAGACCGTGTCTGGCGCACTGAGCAGCAGCAAAATACCGTCTCGACACAGCCAAATGACACCAGCGAGCAACAGCACACTGATCGCCCCCGTGAGGACCACGAGCCCACCCAATTGTTTGGCACGGCGTTCATCCCCCGCACCGAGCACACGGGAGATCAGCGAGGTGGTGGCAATACCCAGACCCACCTGTAAACCAATCACCACCATCTGCATGGGCAGTGTGAAACCTTGCGCGGCCAACGGCAGAATACCCAATTGACCAATGAACGCACTGTCCACTAACTGGAAGCTCATTAACGATAAGACACCGAATAACATCGGCCAGGTCATATCAAACAGCTGACGGGCTAAAGATTGAGAAACCATAATTGATCACATCTTGATAGATTTGTGGATTGATGAATTGGGGCTATAAAAAAGCCCGATTCATCATCGGGCTCTTCATTGACGCGAGGTGGCTTTATGCCGTCACGATTTTGACTAAATCGGCTGGGCGGTAATAGATAGACTTCAATACCTTACCCTGGCGCACCAATTTGCCGCCAAGGTCGACATCTTTGCCACACTTAGCAATGATGTACTGGCCTTTCTGACTACCGACAATTTCAACACCTTGCGTGGCATAATGCGCTTGCGTTTCCGCAAACTCTTGCTCATTACGGCACACTTTACTCATGTTGCTTGAATGCACTTCGTCCCAACAGGTCACGAAGTCAAAACCCAGACGCTTGGCAATTTGCAGCAACAGATCAATGAGGTAGCTGATCCCAATATTGGCTTCAACGGTTGCATCACCAAGATGTACAAGACGCCCCATTAATACATACACGGAATCGACAATCGCATCGGCTTGTTCAACCAACGAATCAGCTTCGGCCAATTCGGTTAATTCTTCCACCGCCAATGAGGTGTGCAGAGCGTCCGCCTGATCATTCAACGTTGCAGGTGATTCACTATCCAAATCGAAAGTATCGCGAAATTCACGAATATCACGGTATAGGTGATCGAATAACGCTTGATCCAATACAGCCAGCTTCATGCAAATGTCCTTTGTCATCATCATGTCTGAGACGGGTGAAATGATACCCATCAGATTTTATAAAATACCACTTCATGCGCAGATGAAATATCGTGCGCTGATCGCTTATTTTAACGCCAGCCTACCCCGTCCCTAAATCAAACGCGCACCGAGTAGGCTGAAAAAAGCGAAATTAGAACGCTTGAGGCGCGAAACCCGTCACTTCTTTGATGCCCATTTCACGGCCAAGTGCTGTCATTGGGTGTACAACGACCAAGCCTTTCACAGACTTTTTCAGCTTACCCATGTCGGCTTGTTCCGCTTTGGTCAGAGCGCGTTTAAACGCCATTGACTTCACATCACCGCTTTCTTTATACACTTGGCGTTGCTTTTGGCTTTTCACGCTATTGATTTTTTTTGTAATCGCTTCAATCTCTTGCGTTGCTTGGCCGGCGATCGCCCTATCGCCACGCTCTTTTGCTCCAGCGAGCTTACGACGAAGCTTATCCAAACGGTTATTCAGTTGCTGAAGCTCTTGCTTTAAATTCATGTAGTTACCTTAATTTTCTACGACAACGCCTTAAGATACCTATCTTAAGAAATATTGTTGAACAGGAGATTATATATCAACTCCTCAACTTTGGGTCAGATTTTATTATTTTCAATTTTATCAGTAACAATTAATGCGAGGAGAACGACGATATGCAATCAGAGGCACTTACGTCAATTTGATAATGTGACTTCTATCAACAAACACGTCAGAAAGTCATTTATACTCCGTCAAATAAATGACGAACAAAGGACTAACTCGTTATGTGTCAACAATGTGGAAAATCTGCCTTCTCTCGTGTTAAACGCCGTTTTATCGAAAAACACATTACCTACAAGCAGAGTCAAAAATTCCGTTGTCATACTTGTCGGAGTATTTATTTCGTTGCGATTGGCGATCCCGTTGCGCCTTTCCTGACCTCGTAAAGAGAAGGCCGGTACACATAGCATGCAATAACAAGATCCATTATGATAATCACCGTTTGATTTCTTCAAGGCGTTAACATCATTATGATTATTGCAGGACACCGCGGTGCGGCAGCTTTAGCCCCTGAGAATACCCTCTCAGGGTTTAACGTTGCCGCTCAAACTGACGCAACAGGCATTGAAATAGACACCCAGCTCAGTGCTGATGGTATTCCTGTTGTTTTTCACGATAAAACCGTCAGACGCTGCACAAACGGTAAAGGCARCGTATCCTCCCATACCTTCGCCGAACTACAACGCTTGGATGCCGGCTCGTGGTTTGCCCCTCGATTTGCAACTGAAACCATTCCAAGTTTAGAGCAAGCGATGCACCATTGTTTAGTGTTAGATCTCACACTGAACGTGGAGCTTAAAATCCACCATGTCGACGAAGCGATTCCGCTGGTTGACGCTGTGGCTGCCCTCATCCGTCACATCGACTTTCCTGCCGATAAACTCATTCTCTCCAGCTTTGAAATAGCCGCGATTCAACACTGCCAACACGTTTTACCGCATATTCGACGAGGCTATATTTGTGAAACATGGCCTGCAGAGCAATTAAGCCACTTAGCACCGTTATCTTTATTCAGTGTGCACATGGATCACCACATCCTCACGCCGGCGATTGCGGCAAGCATTAAACAGGCAGGGCTGCAATTGCAAATCTGGACCATGAACGATCCCACCCAAGCCCAACGTTTTTCCGATATGGGGGTTGATGTGATTATCACAGACTGCCCGGATCAGTTTTCAACGCGTACGTAATCACCCACGTCAATGCGATGATCATAAAGGCAGAATGCGCCGACCGCAGGCTAATTCTGCTTTTATATTCATGTTATTCATGACCTCACCGAGAATTCTGCCCTTTTTTACTTGCAATTTGGCGCTAACTGAGCAAATTCCCCGCATTTCACTGAAAATAGTCCCCACAGCCATCTATTATTCATCTATAATCACCGACCATAATTTTGTCAGGCTAAGCCGTCTGCTTTAGGAAATAAGAATGTCATTTGCATCACAAAACTTTTCTCAGGACATTGTCCGCGCCCTTACTGAGTGCGGCTACGAGAAATTAACGCCAATCCAACAGCAAGCGATCCCGCTCGCTCGTCGAGGAAACGATATTCTTGCCAACGCACAAACAGGCACTGGCAAAACTGCAGCGTTTTCTCTTCCCATTATTCAGAAAATTCTGGATATGCCTAAGCCACGTAGTCGCTTTAATGTGCGTGCATTGATCCTTGCACCGACACGTGAACTGGCCGCCCAGATTGCAAAGAACATCGAAGACTACACCAAGTACACCGACATCAAAGTGGCTGCGATTTACGGCGGTACTAAAATGTCATCGCAAGAGCGTGTACTGGAGCAAGGTCTTGATATTCTTGTTGCGACACCAGGCCGCTTGATGGAGCACATGGATCTGAAAAAGGTCCTATTGGCAAACCTTGAATTCCTTGTCTTCGATGAAGCTGACCGTATGCTGGACATGGGCTTTGTGTCTTCCATCCGCACCATCATGTCTGAAATCCGTAATCACCCTCAGACCATGATGTTCTCTGCGACATCGTCAAGCCAAATGAACGTATTGGCTGGCGACCTGCTGCGCAAACCTCAGCGTATTTCTGTGAGCCCAGAAAATGCCACGGCCGATACTATCGCCCACGTGGTATACCCTGTCGAAGAAGATCGTAAGCGTGAGCTGTTGTCTGAACTGATCGGCAAGAAAAACTGGCAACAAGTGTTGGTTTTCGTTAACTACAAAGAAACCGCGAATGAGCTTGTAAAAGAGCTTAAAATGGACGGTATCAAAGCGGTTCTTTGCCACGGTGATAAAGCACAAAGTGCGCGCCGCCGTGCATTGGATGAGTTTAAAGAAGGTAAAGCACGCGTCATGGTAGCGACAGAAGTTGCTGCTCGTGGTTTGGACATTCAAGGTCTGCCACATGTTGTGAACTACGACATGCCATTCTTGGCAGAAGACTATGTACACCGTATTGGTCGTACAGGTCGTGCCGGTCAGAAGGGCCACGCCGTCTCTTTCGTGAGCCGCGAAGAAGAATTGACCCTTGTGCAGGTAGAAACGTTGATCAAACAGCGTATCCGCCGTGTTGAGCTAGAAGGCTACGAGCCAAAGAGCCGTGATGCACTGCTTGACAAAATGCACACCAAACCGGCTTTCCGTGACCGTCGTGGCCGTACTAACAACCCGACCGAACAACAGTCTGATGCAGAGCGTCGTGCGCGTTTGCGTCGTGCTGTGCTGAACAAATCAAAAGTCAGCAAGCTGGGTAAATAATTCCCCGCGATGTAAACGCTGAAAGACAAAGCAATAAAAAGGGTTAGCCACTGGCTAACCCTTTTTTCATTCTGTTGCTTACGCATGACTGCCTATAAACACTTAACGCTATGGCGTAATACTCTCAATGAATAAATAGATTAACGCTGTTCGATATATTGCTTAAACGCCTTGCCCGGAATGGAACTGGATGTTTCGACCGCAAACGCCGCCCATTTCGCCCCCGTTTCCATCGCCAACTGAATCGAGTACCCCGCGAGTAGCGCGTGGATCACGCCAGCCGCAAAGGCATCTCCTGCCCCCGTCGTATCGACAACCTCTGCGGGCACCGCTGACACCGTTTCAACCCCGTGTGAAGAATAGGCCATCGCCCCTTTTTCACCCTCTGTTACGATGAAATAGCGTAAACGTTCACCACCGACTGATTGACCATATGCCCATATCGCTTCACTGCTGACATCTACCGCCGTACTGACCTCTATTGCCGAACGAGGATCGTGCGGGTGACAAGGTTGTTGATGACACTGACGATGTGCCGCCAAATCAGACGCAGAGGTGATCAACACATGGCAAGGGCGCCGTTCATCACCTTTAGGTAACTGAGCAACCACCAAAACATCATTGGCTACGCACGTCACAGCCGCTTTGGCCCAAGCCTCAACCCCCTCCGCAGAGGTATTTACATACATGGCATCCCAACGGGATAAATCCGGCGCCGCATTCAACACAAAGCGGGGGCGTGCAGGACGAATAATGGTGCGTTCGCCATCAGGCGTCATCAGTAGCATCAACTCCGGCGTGGCAATATCATTACGGTGTAACAAAGCACAATTCAGCCCTTGCAGGCTTGCTTCGGCCAATAACCAATCAGCCGTGTCATCGCGGCCAATTTGACTGACCAAAGCGACATGGTGACCCGCCCACACTAAGCC